>JBGSTE010000588.1:0-4382 GCA_041736655.1 Phycisphaeraceae bacterium
AGCGGCCGGCGCTGGCACCGGGCACCGACTACCGGTCGGTCGTCACGCCCGACGGCACGACGCTGAACTACCGCATCGTCGACGGGGTCAAGGTCTTCCACCTGATCGCCGAGCCGGTCCGCCACACGTTTGCCCCGGGGCTCGAAGCCAACTGCTGGGGCTACAACGGCCGCGTCCACGGCCCGACGATCGAGGCGGTCGAGGGCGACCGCGTCCGAATCTATGTCACCAACAAGCTCCCGGCCGAGACCACCGTCCACTGGCACGGGGCGCTGTTGCCCTCGGGCATGGACGGCGTCGGCGGGCTCAACCAGCGGTCGATCCGACCCGGCGAAACCTTCAAATACGAGTGGACCATCCACCAGCACGGCACGCTGATGTACCACTCCCATCACGACGAGATGACCCAGATGGCCATGGGCATGATGGGCCTGTTCGTCATCCACCCGCGCGAGCCCAAGGCCGAGGACCGCGTCGACCGCGACTTCGCGCTCATGCTCAGCGAGTGGGTGATCCGCCCCGGCACCGAGCGGCCCGACCCCAACGCGATGAGCGACTTCAACGTGCTGACCATCAACGCCAAGGCCTTCCCCGGCACCTCGCCGCTCGTCGTCAAGCGCGGCGAGAAGGTCCGCATCCGCATCGGCAACCTCAGCGCGATGGACCACCACCCTTTCCACATCCACGGCCACGCCTTCCACACCACCCAGACCGATGGCGGGGTCATCCCCGTCACTGCACGCTGGCCCGAAACCACCGTGCTCGTGCCCACCGGCGCGACGCGCACGATCGAGTTCGTCGCCGACAACCCCGGCGACTGGGCGATGCACTGCCACATGACCCACCACGTCATGAACCAGATGGGCCACGACGTCCCCAACCTCCTGGGCATAAATGTCGATGGGCTGGACCCGCGCGTCCAGCAGCTCCTGCCCGCGTACATGACGATGGGGCACAACGGCATGGGCGAGCACGGCGGGCACATCGAGTCGGGCCACATGCCCGTGCCCTACAACAGCCTGCCCATGGTCGGCGCCCGCGGCCCGCGCGACTACATCACCATGGGCGGGATGTTCAGCATCCTCAAGGTCCGTGACGAGCTGCAGCACGATGATGGCCGCGACCCGGGCTGGTACGACAACCCCGGCCAGACCGAGGCCCGCCCGGCCAGCGAAGATGACCTCCGCCGCGATGGCATCCGCGCCTGAATGACGACATGCCATGCAAAAAAATCGCATGGAACCGATCCTGTTCTCAAGTGCGTTCGGTGGGTTTAGCCAAGACGCTTGAACGAAAGGGCTGCTCCAGCCCGAAACCCTATCGAGGATACGACAACATGGATACCGCCAACCAACAGCAAACCCACACCGACCCGGTCTGCGGGATGAAGGTCGATCCCGACAAGGCCGCCGCTCAACACGACCACAACGGCAAGACCTACTCCTTCTGCAGCACACACTGCGCTAAAAAATTCTCGGCCGACCCCGCGTCATACATCAAGCCCAAGCAAGAAGAGAAGCACAGTTGTTGCAGCACTCACAAGCCGGAACAGAAAGAAGAACCCAAGCCCAACTGCTGCGACGGCCACGGCCAACAACACGATCACTCCGACCATCCACCAAGCAAACATAACGCAGGCAACACCAAGGGCAAGTACACCTGCCCGATGCACCCGGAGATCGTGCAGGACGGCCCGGGCTCTTGCCCCAAGTGCGGCATGGCGCTGGAACCGATGGGCGTCCCCTCGGAGGACGATGAAGGCGGCGATGATGAACTCAAGGACATGACCCGCCGGTTCTGGGTCGGCGTCGCGCTGACCGTGCCGGTGCTCGTCATCGCGATGGGCCCAATGCTCGGCCTGCCGATCCACGACTGGCTCGGCGACAAGCTTGCGAAGTGGCTGGAGCTGAACCTGGCGACCGCGGTCGTCCTCTGGTGCGGCTGGCCGTTCCTCGTGCGCGGCTACCGATCCATCATCACGCTGAACCTCAACATGTTCACCCTCATCGCCATCGGCGTGCTGGCCGCGTGGGGCTATAGCGTCATCGCCACCGTCGCGCCCGGCATCTTCCCGCACGCCTTCAAGGACCACTCGGGTAGCGTCGGCGTCTACTTCGAGGCCGCGGCCGTCATCGTTACCCTCGTCCTGCTCGGCCAGGTGCTCGAACTGCGCGCCCGTAAACAGACCAGCGGCGCGATCCGTGCCCTGATGGGGCTGGCACCGAAGACCGCCCGACGCATCGACGAGGGCGGCGAAGAACACGAGGTCGCGCTCGAAGACATCCACCCCGGTGACCGCCTCCGCGTCCGCCCCGGCGAGAAGGTCCCCGTCGATGGCGCGATCGTCGAGGGAAAGAGCACCATCGACGAATCCATGATCACCGGCGAACCCGTCCCGGTACAGAAGGAGATTGGCGACCGCGTCACCGGCGCAACCGTCAACCAGACCGGCAGCTTCATCATGCAGGCCCAGCGCGTCGGCGAAGACACGGTGCTCTCACAGATTGTCGCGATGGTCGCACAGGCCCAGCGCAGCCGGGCACCGATCCAGCGGCTGGCCGACCTCGTCGCCGGTTACTTCGTGCCAGCGGTGCTGCTGTCTGCGGTGGTCACGTTCATCGTCTGGGCCCTGTTTGGACCCGCGCCCGCGTACGCCTATGCGATCGTCAACGCAGTGGCCGTGCTGATCATCGCCTGCCCCTGTGCGCTGGGTCTGGCGACACCGATGTCGATCATGGTCGGCGTGGGACGCGGCGCACAGGCCGGCATCCTGATCAAGAACGCCGAGGCCTTGGAGATCATGGAGAAGATCGATACCCTCGTCGTCGACAAGACCGGCACACTCACCGAGGGTAAGCCCAGGCTGGTCACGATTCGTCCAGCGCAAGGCATCGACGAAGAAGACCTGCTCAGTCATACTGCGGCGCTCGAACAATCCAGCGAACACCCGCTCGCCCAGGCCATCGTCCGCGGGGCCAAGGAACGCGAACTCAAACTGCATAACACCACTGCGTTCGATTCGATCACCGGCAAGGGCGTGCAGGGCACCGTCAACGGCCGAGCGATCGCGCTGGGCAACCTGGCAATGATGAAGCAGTTGGACATCGATGCACAACCGCTCGCCGAAGAGGCCGAGTCGCTACGGGCCAGGGGCCAGACCGTCATGTTCGTCGCCATCGACAACCAACTCGCGGGCATCCTCGGCGTCGCCGACCCGATCAAGGATTCCACCCGCGAAGCGGTCAAGCAGCTTCACGCCAGCGGCATCGAGATCGTGATGCTCACCGGCGACAGCCGAACTACCGCCGAGGCCGTCGCCAAGGAACTGGGCATCGACCGCGTGGAGGCCGAAGTCCAGCCCGACCAGAAGGCTATGGTCATCAAGGACCTGCAAGCCCAAGGCAAGAAAGTCGCGATGGCCGGCGACGGCATCAACGACGCCCCGGCGCTCGCCCAGGCCAATGTGGGCATCGCCATGGGCACGGGCACCGATGTCGCCATCGAGTCCGCCAGTATCACGCTGGTCAAGGGCGATCTCCGCGGCATCGCCAAGAGCCGACGGCTTAGCCAAATGACGATGCGGAACATCCGGCAGAACCTCTTCTTCGCCTTCATCTACAACGCCGCCGGCGTCCCCATCGCCGCAGGCGTGCTGTACCCCGTTTTCGGCCTGCTGCTATCCCCCATGATCGCCGCCGCCGCGATGACCTTCTCCAGCGTGTCGGTCATCAGCAATGCGCTGCGGCTGCGAAGAATGTCGATCTAGCTCATGCATGGCTGACGGGAAAGTGTTGACGCCCTACAAGACAACCTCTAACGGGGATGTGCAGCTAAACCACAAGATGTGGGGGCGTGTATCCCAAAAATCTCAATATCTTGTGGTGGAACTCCCCTAAACGTACCCGCGACAAACCGCTTAACAGTAGAGCTAGGTGCCTGGTATTACAAGAACTTACGTCAATCGCGGACCATCCTGACCCTGCCCTGGAAGGGCATGAAATCGGTCCCAAAACCGGCCCCGAAGCCCCAAGTGTTAAGGGGGGATCCGAAGGCCCGTGCCCGCAAACTCCAAGCGATGCTTGATACCGGCGAGGTGAAGAATAGGGCCGAACTGGCCCGGCGTCTAGGGCTATCTCGGGCGCGGGTCACGCAGATCTTGAAGTTGCTCTAACACGATTACTCTTGGGGACGAGGTGAAAGCGTCTATCGCCCCAGTGCTGTCTCTCCGTCCGCGCAACCCCCTAGAGCGTTTTCCGTATCTATGTAGCGTTTCTGTAGCCCGCGTGTCCGATGAACCCACGCGCGTCCGACGGTGTGATCGCGTTCAGCAGAACCTGCGTGTTACGCCACAGCGTGTCGATCGTGCGATGGCCCGCTGACTC
>JBGSTE010000590.1:0-5076 GCA_041736655.1 Phycisphaeraceae bacterium
GCCGGCTCCACCTACGGCGGCACCGACGCGCTGGGCTACAAGGCGGTGGACAAGGTCTGCACCGTCCACGACTTTCACGCAACGATCCTGCACCTGCTGGGCCTGAACCACGAGCGCCTGTCCTACTACAACAACGGCATCGAACGCCGACTGACCGACGTACACGGCCAAGTCATCAAGGGCATCCTCCAGTAAAGCCAAAGAAAACCCACGTTAGCCGGCGGGCTCGCCCCGCCGAGTGCGAGCGCTCGCGCGGTCCGACAAGCGGGTTAAAGCCCGGCCTACTAGCTGCCTATTGTCTTCCCCGGCCACCTGCCCATGCTAAGTGATAAACTAGGTGATAAAGGTCGAATGCACACAGGCTGTATTAATAGAGTGAGTTACATGATGGCAGATAAACGAAACGGCACGCTGGAGTCATGGCAAGAAATTGACCCACATTTTGTAACTTTTATCAACGCGCTTGCTCCTTGGTGGGCAAGCTTTGAGAATCGTTCAGAAATGGCAAGGCTTAGTTTGCAGTCTAAGCATTGCGGAGGGATTCTTCGGTTGTTGTTATATCTGCCGGACGAAAAGACATCCAAGGACTGCTTTGATGAATTAATCAATCTCGCATCAATGAGCGATCAATATATTTGGCTGAGTCGACGAGTAATCAAGACGATATCACTTCCTTGGGTAAGAGAAAACCTCTGGGCATCTGTAGAGAAGGTGCTGCTTCGCAATCCCGAAGATTATGGGTGCTATCGTTGGTTGGCAGAATTGTGTGACGAGCTCGATTCAGATGCGCTCGCCAAATTGGTAAGCATGGCAAGGCAAAGCAAGGATATAGATATTTTAGAAGTAGCAGATGATTACACAAAAGCTTAGCCGGGTGCCATCTCGTCATTCTCGGCCCGCTTAGCACCAACCCCGTGTTAGCCGGCGGGCTCGCCCCGCCGAGTGCGAGCGATCGCGCGGCCCGACAAGCGGGCCGGCTAACAGATGCAGGCGGGTTGCTACATCGCGAGTCGTGACTTCGCTTCCCAAGCCCACTTTGAGTGAGGAACTTCAATCAAAATACCGTTCATTAGTTAAAAGCAATCTCTTAACTATGTCAAGAAATTGATTGCCCAATCCGCGGTCCCCAATAAACACTATTATTTTGTCATCAAAACTACCCTGACCCCCCGTCAACAAATACGAAGCTAATTTTTCATCAAACGATCTATCCTCGTACCATGCGGTCATTGGTTTGCCAGCGCCTTCGAACTCATCTCCATGCTGCTCAACACTCATCTTATCGATCAGGTCATGGATACCCTTACATATCGACCCAAACACTTCTATCCAACTTTCTTGTTTGCTCGCCAGAATATCAACAACCAACTTGATGTCCCGTGAAATCTCGGGCAAAGTGTTAATAACAAAATAATCAGCCGCATACTGTTTAAAATCTGCGGAGCCTGGAACCTCGTCATGAAAAATCCACATCAGATTGCCATCATATATTTTTCCGATTATCAACATCACTCAACCCTCTGCCGAAGTAAAAAGAGAATAATCACACTTACGAAGTTCAACGTACCGGATTTTCTGGCACTGGTAAAAGGGATGCACCGTGTGGCCATGCCATGATCCTACCGCTTTCGTGCTGCACCATCAAGGTTTCAGAACTTGCTCGCAGGTCGTTGGTTGGTCATTTGTTCGCCCCCGCGTGTTGGCGCGGCGGTCAGGTGTTGGGGTTGATCTTGGTTCTTCGGCAACGCGCCGCAGACGCGTTAAACGCCGGGTGCCACTTCGCGATTCTCAACCACACAGCACCAACCCACGTTAGCCGGCGGGCTCGCCCCGCCGAGTGCGAGCGCTCGCGCGGCCCGACAAGCGTTCCCGGCTAACTGATGCAGGCGGGATGCTGCATCGCGGGTCTTGTTCTGACTGGTGCAATACTCCCGGGCCGTGAATCTGCTGCGACTTGAGGCTTGGCAGGAGCCTTGCCCTCCCGTGAAAGTCCGCTTCTGACACACGGCCTGAGGATTTTCTGACCGCGTCTGGCTGATGGGCATTTCGGGTGTATTCTTTTTTGACTCCCATGCGAAGACTGGCCAGGTATTTACCACGGTTCCGGCGGGCTGAGGCGGCGCTGGGTGTACTCGCTGAGCACGAGCAGTGGACGCGCGCCGACATCACGCGTCATCAGCTTGATCGGCTCAACGAGTTGTGGCTTGGGGCGATCGCGGATGTGCCCTACTACCGCAGCCTGCGCGACCGGCTGAACCTGCCCGAGCGGTTTGCGAGCCTGGCGGAGTTTTCTGAGCTTGTGCCGTTACTGAGTAAAGACACGGTGCGTCGTGATCCGCAGCAGTTTCTGTCGGCCAGGCCAGGGCCTGGGGTCTGGCAGCGGTCCTCGGGCTCGACGGGCACGCCGATCTCGGTCTTCCGCAACGCCGACGCCCACAAGCAGATGCTGCAGGCCAAGTACCGTTTCCACCAGGTGTACGGGCTACGGATTTTTGACCCCATCGCCTGGCTCTGGAGCAGCGAATCGATCACGCGGCGAGGCTGGTCGGGTCACGTGCAGGCGTTGAAGCAGGCGGGGATCGACTACCTGCGCAACCGCCTGCGATTGCCGGCGGCGAAGCTGCACCGGTCGGACCTTCGCCGGCACCTCAAGCGGATCTCGGCCTTCAGGCCCCGCGCGATGTACTGCTACAGCCGGGCGGCTCATCTCCTGGCGCGTGAGGCCATTGAGGTGGGCTTCCGTCGCGATCGCTTGCGTGTGGTGATCATCGCCGGCGAGTCCGCCACTGAACACATGATCCATGAGATACGAAGAGCCTTCGGCGTGCCGGTGGTGATGGAGTATGGCTGCGTGGAGTTTGGCTTTGTTGCCGGGCAGATGCCCGACCACACGTTGCGTGTCCGCGAGGATATCGTGCTGGTGGAGACGCTTAAACGGGCTGACGGGCGATACGATCTGGTGCTGACGACGCTGAACAATGCGTCTTTCCCGCTGCTGCGGTATCAGATCGGTGACTTGACGGCAGAGGAGCTGGTCCGGCCGAAGGTCGGCTTCGCGATTTTGCCGGAGGTGATGGGCCGGGACGATGACCAACTGGTGACCGGCAACGGCGGGATCGTCGGTTCGTCGTCGATCGATGCGATCTTTGAGGGCGAGCACTTTGAGACGGTCCGCCGGTACCGGGTGCATCAGGGGATGGACGGGGGTTTGACGGTGCAGGTCGAGCCGATCGACGAGCTCGCCCCGCCGAACCTGAAGGCGATCGAGGCCCAGTTGGCCCAGGTCGCCTGCGGGCTGGCGGTGCGGGTGCAACGGGTGTCGGCGGTCGGGCAGACCGCCGGGGGCAAACACCGGGTGGTCACGTCGGATCTGTACGCACAGCGGAAGCAGGCATTAGGGAAAGTTTAGGGTTTGCCGGGGGCTACTTGGGGGTATGGGTCGGGTTTGCCGGTTGCGGGTACCGGCGGTCAAACTGTAGCGCTCGTGCTTGACTGGTGCGTGTGGTGAGGTAGGCTAGAGGGTCCAAAACGGAGATTGCCTGCCGTGATGGAAGACCTGCTGTTGCGATCAAGGATGGCGTGCCGGGGTTGCCAAGCGTCTGCTGGCACCGGTCATTGATCGCTGTTGGTACGGTTGGGGCAGTTTGAGAGAGAGAAGATCTTGGAGATTACTCGCAAAGAGAACGGGTCGGGGTCGATGCTGCCTACTGCTGCGCAGACGCTGATCGAGCTGAACCACTCGCTGGAGCAGTCGCACCAGCAGCCAGCGCCGATGAGGCAGGAGCGGTCGGTCGCGCAGATCGCCTGGGCGGGTCGCTGGTGGTTGTTTCTGGGGTTGGTGCTTGGGCTGGTCGGCGGGGGCGTCTTTTTTGAGAAGATGCCCAAGACGTATGAGAGCCGGGCCGAGGTGTTTATTGATCGGCCGCTGACGAACGCCGACCCGCTGTCGCTGCGGATGCAGGGGATCGCGTCGGCGAGCCCGACGACGCAGGCTTCGGTGCTCAAGTCGACGGCGGTGCTTGAGGCGGCGCTGACGGACCCCAAGGTTCGCGAGAGCCAGACGCTGGCCAAGGCGGATGAGGACCCGCTGGTTTTTCTCCGCCGGGAGCTGATGATCAAGGGGACCGAAGAGCAGGAAGTGGTGGCGTTGACGCTGCGTTCGCGGTATCCGGAGGAGGCGGCGATGATCCTCAATGCGATCCTCGACGCGTACTTCAAGCAGCAGCAGGCCTACGCCGCGATGGACCCGCAGACGCAAACATCAGAAGAATCGGCAGAAGAAGCGGCCAAGCCGGCTACGAACGGGCTGCCATCGCTGCATGAGTCGGGCTCGCAGGCGATGACCGACGCGTTGATCCAGGGCCGGCTGTCGCAGCTGGCTGAGCGTCACGCCCAGGCTGAGCTTGCGTTGGCGCAGGCCAAGGCCTACCTGCAATCGGCCGAGGCGGCGGAGTGGGACATCGACCACCTGGTCCAGATCGCGATGGACGCCAGCGGCGGGTCTGACGAACAGCAGAGCATGCTCAACAACCTCGAGCAGTACCGGCAGGCGTTGACGCGGGCCGAGCGCCAGGTCGATACCGCGCCGCGCGACTGGGGCGATCAACACCGCATCATGCTGATCTATCAGGCGGACCTGGCTTCCGCGCAGCGTTCGCTGATGGAAGCGGAGAATCGCACGGCCGAGATGATCCGCAGTTCGCTTCTGGACCGTGTGCGCGTCCGGCAGATCGAGCGGGACATGCTCGCCGACCAACTCTCGGCCGACCAGGTCCAGGCCAAGGAACTCAAGCACCTGCCGCTGGTGCTGCTTGAAGTGGCGCAGACGCAGAAGAAGCCCGTGAGCCCGAACCTGGCCAAGAGCCTGGGCGTGGGCGGGATGGGCGGCGTCGTGCTGGTGCTGTCGCTGCTGGTGATGCTCGATCTTGGCCGAGGCGAGCGTGCCCTGGCCAGCGCGCAGCAGGCAAGCGTCAGCACCGAGTCAAGCGTGATGATCCACGAGCCACGCAGCGCGATCGCATCGCTGCAGCCGCGCGATCTGCAGATGAGTAACGGCTCATCGCCGCTGCTGTTGGG
>JBGSTE010000636.1:0-1013 GCA_041736655.1 Phycisphaeraceae bacterium
TCTATATGGGCTCGACCAACATAAAGCATGACATCCCGATGTATGCCGACCTGTATCTGCAGGGCCGCTTCAACCTCGATGACTTGATCTCGCAGAAGATCAACATCAGCGAGATCAATGTTGCGTATGAAGAACTAAAAAAGGGAGGCATCGCGCGCAGCGTCATTACATCATTTTAGGCCGTGTCAGATCAACCTTAAAAGGTCGAATCCGCTTTAAAGGCCAATTCTACAGGCCCGGAAACACCGTTGTAGATCGTGATCTTGTTATGTTTTTGGCCCCGCCGCCTTGCTCGGTGCCCCTTGTTTGCTCGGGTCCCCCTCACGGTTGAGGTGGCAGGTCAACGAAGCCGAAATCACCTACCGAATCGACCTGGACGATTGGCAAGATTTGGCAAGCCGAACAGGTGCTATGAACGTCCGGTCGTGGGTCTTCCAGCGGGCGATCCTCAACGGCGGTAACATTCCAACAAGCCTTGTAGGATCACCATAGCGTGCGGACGATTACGTGCTTCGCTTCGGCTTGCGCAGTTTTGGCGTCGGCAGTTCTGCCGCTGTGACGCGCAGCAGGTCACCTAGCCACTCGCCATCGTCCCACCGATCGGCCTCGATTAGCAGGTGCGGCTTGGCCCCTGGATGGGGCGGAGATTCCGATACCGGATCGGCATGGAGGCGACCGGATGCCGTCGGCTTTACGTAGAGCTGATCGTCGCAGATCGAGCCGATCATCTTGCCATCAACATAGACCCCGTACTCGCCGAACATCGGCTTGGTCGACACCGGGCCGGCGCCAGCCGCCTGTTCGAGCAGGTAATCGACGGTGAGTTGCTGCGTTGCCATACCTCGAACCTAACAGACGCGCGTCGCCGCGAGCAATGGACGATCATCGTCTGCGTCGCCGACCGCAGTGAACAAGCGTCCGCTTTCGGGAAGGGACAATGTGCCGCTGAATAGCCGCTTGTGGGTCCTCACAACCCTCGCATGCTGACGGCAGGAGTCGACCCAGTTTCGGTC
>JBGSTE010000674.1:0-1900 GCA_041736655.1 Phycisphaeraceae bacterium
CGTCGCGTCGCCGGGCGTCGAGCCGGGCGTGGTGTTGCTCGGCGTCGGGTTCGTCGGCGTTGGCACCGGCGGCTGGTCTGGCAGGTCGGCGTAGGTGTAGCCCTCGGCGAACGCCAGCGTCCGCATCGGCCCGCTGATCACCGGCTCAAGCTCTTCAAAATGCTCAGCCGCGAAAACACTCACCAGCGCGACGCCCTCGCGCCCGATCACCCCATGCGTGTGGTAATCAATCGCGACAGACCCCTCACGCGCAGGGATCGTCCCTGCCAGGTCAAAGCGCCCGTTCTCAGTCACCGCCGTAAGCCGCAGATACTTACTGCCGTGCTCGGCAAGATAAGCATCAAGATCGACCGTCTCCGGCAGCTTCGTATCGACCCGCAGCGCATCGACCATCCGTCCGATCAGGAGCAGCTTGTCGCGGTCGCTAAGCTTGGCCGTCGGTCGCAGTTGCTCGGGCAGGGCGGAGTAGGGTTTGTATTGGATCAGCAGGTAGGGAAAGATGAGCGTGGTGGAGCTGTTGGCCCGCAGGCCGTAGCCGGCGATGAAGTTGTGCCCGCTGACATGGCGGACGCTCTGGTTGGCGTGCTCCAACAGCGCCTGGTCAAAGGCCGGCCAATCCTCGGGCGACTGCATACTTAAGCGTGCTTCGTCCGACCGCCAGGTTTCCGCTCGCGTCGGCAGGCCGACCAGCAACATCAGAAACAACCAGCAGGCAACGCATCGGGTCCATATGGCAAGCTGCGTAGACATGGGCAATCTCCGGAAGACAACCCATCATAACCCCAACACCCCATCGACCCAAGCAAAAGCACCCCGGTTTGAAACGGGGTGCGTGTCAGCAATCAATCGTGTAATTGAATGAGGCTTAGGCCATGCCTTGCGGCGAGCCGCCTTCGGCGCCCTGTTTCTCGACCATCTGCTTGCGAAGCTCGTAGTTCTGCTGCACGATCTGGTCGGCCCAGCAGTAGGTGGCGACCTCCATCATCACCGGGAACTTCTCGAAGGCGTCGTGATACGCGTCGACCTCCGGGCCAGCCATCTTGCCCTGGGTCTCGGCAACGAATTTAGCCTGTACCAGTTGAACCGCTTCCTGTAGCTGCATCGCCCGTTCCTTGTCGCTGGGGTCGTGGGGTCGTGTGCCCGCCGTTTGACGGGTTGGGCATGATAACCGCATCACAACGGGCCTGCTGAACCCATACCTGCCCCCGCCAGACCGGCCGATTCACTGCCCAGCGTCTGCTGGGTCTATACTGGCGCAGACACTAAAAAATAAGGATCAACCCCATGGCCCTCTTGCCGAAAATCAAACAACAAGTCCTCGAAGCGATGAAGGCCAAGGATATCGTCACCAAGGAGGTCCTCCGCGTCCTGCAGGGCGATATCGAATTGGCCTACACGCGACAGGGCCAGGCCCTGACCGAGGATGAGGAAATCAAAATCATCCGAAAGCTGATTAAATCGAACCAGGAGACGCTCGCGCTCGTGAAAGACCCGTTGATGGCTGAGAAACTCAACCGCGAAATTGTCATCCTTGAGGCGCTCCTGCCGCGTACCTTGGGTGTCGCCGAGATTGTCAAGGCCCTTGAAGCGGTCAAGGACGCGATCAAGGCGGCCGGCAACGACGGCCAGGCCACCGGCGTGGCGATGAAACACCTCAAGCCCTCAGGCCTGGCGGTTGAAGGCAAGGACGTCTCCGAGGCGGTTCGGCAGATCCGCTCGGTATAATGGCTAGACACCGGGCAGGACCCCATAACAAATCACACCACGTCGCGATCGTGTATCGCGAGAGAAGTAAGTTGAAAGGCTGGGCAGGGCGATGATGCAAGGATCTTTCATTTTCATGCTGATGTTCGCGCTCGGCGGCGGCGGGGGCGGCGACCTCCTGGACTTCACCGACACC
>JBGSTE010000696.1:0-1136 GCA_041736655.1 Phycisphaeraceae bacterium
TGCAGCGGCACGATTCACGCCGGCGGCGGCCTCAACCACAGCGGTTGGGTCTATCTGCTGCCGTATGTCGAGCAGGAGAATCTCTATAACCTGCTTAACATCAAAGAAGCCACCGGTTCCTATACCGCCAGCGGCGGCACGCTTATCGGCACCCCGAGTACCAACGGCAACGCCGCCCTTGCCGAGACAATTGTCAAGAACTTTATCTGCCCCGTGGACGACGGCGGATCTTATAACACGGGCACCACCTATGGCCCCGGCGGCAGCTACAAGGGGGCACGCATCAATTATGACTTTATAGCCAACCGCAGCTCCGCCTGTAACAACTGGGCGAACCAGGCCAGCAACGTCAAGCTGATGTTCGGCGAGAACAGCGACACCAAGCTGCTCACCGTCAAGGACGGCACCAGCAACACGATGATGCTCGGCGAGATCACCCGCGAGGTGGCCGACGGCGAGCCAAACTGCTGGGCCTACCGCGGCTGGGTGATGAACGGCGTCGATCCCACCTACACCACCATCAACAACTGGAAAACCATCTACAACGGGACCGTCAACCCGCCCGGCACGCTCGGCAATTATTCGACGCTGGGCAGCCGGCACACCGGCGGCGCTCACGCGGCCTTCGGTGACGGCTCGGTTCACTTTTTGAGTGAAACCATCAACCAGACGACGCTGACCAACCTGGCTCGTCGTGCCGACGGCAACGTCATCAATCCTGACGACTGGCAGTAAGGTTCTAACCCCACCCGATTTTCACGAAGAGGTAAGTATTTCCATGATTGGTATGTCATTTTCCCGACGCTGTTTGTGTGTGGCCGCGCTATTGCTGCTGACTGGCCTGCTACCCCTGAGCGGTTGCAGCAAGAGCGGCGAGCAGGCCGAGCTGGTCCCCATCAGTGGTAAGGTCGTCTGGCGCGGCAAGCCTCTGGACAGCGCCACCGTCCAGTTTGTACCCGTGAGCCAGACCCCCGGCGCGGGCGGCACCGGCCGTACCGCCGCCGACGGCACTTACAAGATCACCTACGTCCGCGGCGGCGAGGGGCTGCTCCCGGGCGAATACAAGGTTGTCGTCAGCAAGATGGTCCTGCGCAACGGCACGCCGTTGCCCGAGGACGCCATGCCCGCTGATGTCG
>JBGSTE010000712.1:0-7093 GCA_041736655.1 Phycisphaeraceae bacterium
ACCGGCAAGACCGCCCCGCCGCTGCCACGTGCCGAGCGCGCCCAGCTTGTGCTGGATCACTTCGAGTTGCTGCTCAAACACCGCGGCGAACGCGTCGCGGTCAACACGATCCGCTTCCGCACAAGCAAGTACTCCGCCCACATCCAGCCCTGGCCAGGCCTGCGGCGTGATGTCCAGCCGATGAAGAGCGCCGATGAGTTCCGCGAGTACTGGTTGGCGGGGATTGAGCGGATCAGCGAAGAAGATGTGGTCTACGAGCCGGCCCGTTCATCCAAGTGTGCATTTTAAAGACTCATAACGGATTATCCCTTATATTTTGTAGAACGTTCCGGAGTTCACCATGTCACCGACCGATCCCATTCGATTCACATGCGACTCATGCGGCCAATCGATCAAGGTACCCGCGGAAAAGGCGGGCAAACGCGGCAAATGCCCTGCGTGCAAGGAACCGATTACCGTACCCGAGCCAGAGCTCAATCTGGCAGACGCAATTGAAGAGCCGAGTTGGATCGACGCGCTTCCCGAAGCAGAGTCGACAAAACACTCTTCGGACGAGCGAAGTCGTCCGGCTATCGCCAAAACCACTGCCTGGTGGGATGTTGTCCGTGCAGATCTCTGGTGCGCATTCGCATGCGGAGTAGTCGCGCTAGTCTGGATAGGGTTCCTGGCGACGGCACTGTTCGGGATCGATTTGCTCCGCAGGCCCCACGCATACCAGGAAGCGTCCGACAAACCGACCGCTTGGGGCATGTTTATTTTCGCCCTGTCGTTCACGGTCGTGCTCTTACCTTTTGCGGTGTTCCGCTTCGTCCGAACCCGCAGGCTTCTTAGCTTTGGAGTTGAGGTTCCGTTTGATGTCGTCAAGTATGGTCGATACCGATCGGATATGCAGGACGTCACACTCGAATACTTGGTCAATGGTAAGAATTTTCGCAAAAAATTGACTATCGACGCAGACTGGGCGGAGAATGGTTTTCGCCTGCTCATCGACCCGGAATACCCCAAGCGTGTGCTCGCCAGGCCGCTGAACTAATCGAGCTATCGCTCCCGCCGCAGCACCAGCACCACGCCCAGGTCATCACTCTCCAGCGACGACTGCTGGTGGATGTCGTGGTGAAACGTATACGTCGCGCAGTGTTTGAAGCGCGGCTCCTTGCGAAGGAGCGATCGCAGTTGGCGTGGCGTGTAGGTGCGGAAGGTCCAATTCGTCTCGTATCGGCCGACTTCGCGTTTGCCTTGGCGAGCAACGATCCGGGTGCGCATGGGCTCGGTGCGCGCCTTGAAATCGACCGGGCTGGTGCGGATGGTGCACAGGACGTCGAGCCCGTCGCGCTTGGCGCGCCAGCGTTCGAGGTGTCGGCGGTTTTCGTGCGGGTCGGTCAGGTGCAGGCCGAGCACGAAGATGCCGCCGACGCGCAGGTGGTCGCAGACACAGCGCAGACAAGCCACGGCCTCGTCTTCCGTTTGCAAATACTTAAACGAGCTGACAAGGATGTGGGCCAGGTCATAGCCACCCCCGCCCCCGGAAGATAAATCGTTCTGCGTAGCCGAGCCGTGTCGCATGGGGGGAAAGTCGTGCAGGTTAAAGTCCTGCATCGGCGCTGCGAGGAGTTTGCCCTTGACGCGGTGTTGTTTGAATCGCTTACGGGCGAAGTCGAGCATGCCCTTGGAGAGATCGACGCCGGCCACGCGGTGGCCACGCGACGCGAACTCGGCCATGAGTCGGCCCGAGCCGCAGGCGGGTTCGAGGATATTCAAACGCTGCGCAAGCTGCTGAGCGTTTGAACCCGCGGCGCTACTTCGCAAAGCTGTGGGCTTGAGGCGCGATGCATCAATTGCATTGCGCGCGTGGCACTGCTCGAGGAACGTCGCCTGCTGCGGGGTGTCCTGGTCGAAGATGATGTCGTAGTAGACCGGCGTGTGGTACCAGTCGAACGGCTCGTAGTGCGGCATCGCGGCAGCTTAACCGATGACCGCAGGATCGATCAGCAACCCGCGGCAGCAATGAACCGGCGGGTGGTTCCAGCCGATAAAGAAGTCCGTATGCCTACGCGCGTTTGCCGCGCATTTGGAGTCCATCGGCCAAGCTATACTTCCAAGACGATGCGCGAACAGTCTCTCAATCCCGCAAACGGTCAGACGTCGGCCCCCGACAAGCCGGGCAGTTACAGACTAGCCGTGATCTACGGGGCGCTGTTGGCGCTGGGCTATCTTGCCCTGGGCGTCTGGTCCGCAACAACGGGTAAGTGGCAAGGCGGCGCGTGGCTCTGGCCAGAGGGTCTGGCGGGTTTGCCGGTGCAGGTCCCGCAGGGTTTATCGCTGGCGCTATTGATTGGGTGGTTGTTGTTTGGATTGACTTACCCGGTGTCTGCGGTTCGGCCGTGGGCGTGGGTCGTGCTTGGCTTATTTCAAGTAGTCGTGTTGATGCTGGCCGGGTGGTGGCTGGTGGCGCTGGTCGTGACGTTGCTGCATGGGCTGGCGTTTGATCCGCGCTGGCTTGGCCGGGTGGTGCCGAGCGCGCCGGAGGCGATGTTTTATGATGGCTACTGCGGGCTTTGCCATCGCTGGGTCAAGGTCGTGATGCACGCGGACCACGATGGCTCGCTCTTTTATTTCGCGCCGCTGCAGGGCAACACGATCCAGCAATTGCTCACGCCCGAGCAGCGCAACAACCTGCCGGACTCGATCGTCGTCCGCACCAGTGATGGCCGGGTCCTATCCAAGTCCAGCGCGATCATCCGCATCCTCACCGCGCTGGGCGGCTGGCACAGGCTGGGCGCGATCCTGATGCGGCTGATCCCGCGCGTGCTGCGTGACCTGGGCTACGACACGGTCGCGAAGGTCCGCCACAGGCTGTTCGCCAAGCCCAGTGACGCGTGCCCGATGATGCCCGAGCATCTGCGTGGGCGGTTTAAGTTTTAGAGGAGGAATGCGCGGCGGAGCCGCGTCGCTTCATGTCATGCGTTTACATCAACTGCGAAGCGTCGCGGTTTGGCTGCGTGCTACCGCTCTATCACTTAAGATTGCTCATCATCCTGTAGCGCTTCCAACTGCGCGGCCAGTTCCTGGGCGCTGATCGCGTCCTCTTCGAGCAGGCGTTCGATGTGTTTGGCGCTGTCCCGGCCGTACTTGAAGACGACGAACTGACAGACCTTGCAACGCCAGGCCAGCAGCCGGTTGGCCCGCATGATCGCGTGCGTGCCCGGCAGGTTCTCGGCGAACTGCGAGGCGGATCGGCCGTCACCACGGATAAAGTGCATGCCGCTACTGACCGGCAAAAACCCGGTCTGCATCAGGGCCTGACAGTGCGGGCAGCGGAGTGGGTCGTGGGTCGCGTCCATGATCTTGTTATAGCCACAGATTGCACAGATTTCACAGATAATTCAGTTCACCAGACGCCTGAACTCCAGAGAGGTGCCGCCGAAGTTGAGCAATAAACCTACGCGCATTCCAGTTGCCTTGAGGTAATGAATTAGCTGCGCTTCATCGACTGCTGTTAAGGAATTCTGACCCTTGGTCTCGACTACGATCTCATTCATGCATATGAAATCAGCTTTGTAAATCGTATTTAAAACTCGATTCTTATACCGAATGGGAAGCTCAATCTCACGCTTATATGCGATACCACGCTCGCCAAACTCAATCGCCAATGCCTCCTGATATTCACGCTCAAGAAAACCCGGGCCGAGATGGCGATGTACCTCCATGGCTGCACCGATGATTGCAAAGGTCCGCGGATCACGGTCTTCCGACACGACTTACCCCTTATGAAATAAATCTGTGAAATCTGTGAAATCTGTGAAATCTGTGGCTAAACTCGGCTCACTTCGCGTACTCCACCGTTCGCATCTCGCGGAGGACCGTGATCTTGATTTCGCCGGGGAAGGTCATCTCTTCGCTGACGCGCTTGGCGATATCTCGGGCGATGAAGTTGCAGTTGGCGTCGTCCACGCGCTCGGGGTCGACGATGACGCGGACCTCGCGGCCGGCCTGGATCGCGTAGGCCTCGCGCACGCCCTTCATGTCCTTGGCGATGCCTTCGAGTTGTTCGAGCCGTTTGACGTAGCGGTCCAGCGTCTCGCGACGCGCGCCGGGTCGTGCGCCGCTGATGGCGTCGGCGGCCATGACAATCGCGGTGTAGGGCGTGGTGTGGGGGATGTCGTCGTGGTGGCCGCCGATGGCGTTGAGGACGGCTTCTTTTTCGCCGTGCTTACGGCAGAACTCCATACCGATCGCCGGGTGTCCGCCTTCGACTTCGTGGTCCATCGCTTTGCCGATGTCGTGCAGGAAGCCGCAGCGGCGCGCGATGGCCCCATCAAGCCCGAGTTCCTCGGCGATGACCTGGCAGAGGTAGGCGCACTCCATGGAGTGCTTGAGGATGTTCTGGCCGTAGGACGTGCGGTAGTGCAGCCGGCCGACCATTTCGCTCACGCGCGGGTGCAGGCCCTGGACGTTGGCTTCGATGCACGCGTCCTTGCCGAACTTGATGATCCGCTGCTGGACCTCGTTGCGGACCTGCTCGGCGAGTTCCTCGATCCGTGCGGGGTGGATCCGGCCGTCGTCCAGGAGTTTCTGCAGGGTCTCGGAGGCGACGGCCCTTCGGATGGGGTCGAAGCAGGACACGACCACGACGCCGGGCGTGTCGTCGACGATGACGTCTACGCCGGTGGCCGCTTCAAAGGCGCGGATGTTTCGGCCTTCGCGGCCGATGACTCGGCCCTTCATGTCGTCGCTGGGGATCGCGATGGCGGTGACCGTGTGGTCCGAGCTGTGGTCCGAGGCGTAGCGTTGGATCGCCTGTAGCGTGATCTTCAGCGCGTTGTCCTTGGCCTCTTCCTCGGCCCGCTCGGTGATGCGCTGGATGAGCTGGCCGGCCTCGTGCTGGCACTCGGTCTCAATGACCTTCAGGGCCTCGCGCTTGGCGTCCTGTTCGCTGAGGTTGGCCAGGCGCAGCAGCGTGTTCTTCTGCTCGGAGCGGAACTCTTCGAGCAGTTGTTTTCGCTCGGCGACGAGTTGTTCGAGCTCTTCCATCTTGCCTTCGATGGCCTGCTCGCGCTGCTTGACCTTGGCCTCCAGGTCCGCGGCGTTCTTTTCCTTGAGGGTGAGCATGTCCAGCTTGCGTTCGAGGTTGTCCTCGCGCTTGACCAGCCGGCGTTCTTTTTCGGTCAGTTCGTCGCGGGCCTCTTCGAGTTCCTTTTCGATCGCTTCGCGGCGGCGGACCTGCTCGTTGCGGGCGTCCAGCTCGATCTGCTTGGTGAGGGTTTCGCCGTCGGACCTGGCCTTGGCGATGAGGTCGTCGGCCTGTCGCTTGGCGGCGTTGAGGGTGGCGTTGGCGGTGATCTTCAGCAGGAGGAACATGCCGACGGAACCGACCACCAGGCCTGCGACGAGCCCGATGACGATCATGGTGACGTTGCTGTTGGAGGCTTGAGCGAGGAGGAGGCTGGGGTCGGGGATCATGGCAGGCCCCTTTCTCGGCACGGCAAAACCGGCCGGTTGGGGCACAGGCGGGGCAATAGAGCCCTTGCTAAGCCGCGAGTGGCTTAGGGTGCGGTTCACACGGGATCAGCGACGGCCGGGTCGCCTAGGCGTCCGGGGATCAGGCGGCAGTCCGGTTAAAAATGGGAAGGCAGGATCGATTGGCGGCTGGATCACGCGGGTCAGGCGTAACAAAGCCCACCCAAGGCGGCGCGTGCCACTCTTGGTCTGAATCGTCTGCGGTTGTCCGGAGTTTGCCGTTTTCCATCGTTAATCTATGTCCACTCAGGGTTTACCGAGTGACCGGACAGCAAGGCGTCCGTGTGATCCGCACGTGGGACGAGGTCTCGCCCGACTGTGCCGAGTTGTGTCAGCCAGGCCTGGGCCCGGCTGGTTGTAGGTTCAGGCGGGCCAAACACCCGCGCAACGTATGTTAAGTGAGTAAGAGGTTCAGAGCAAGCGGGTGAAATGGCCGTGTGAAATGTCTGTATGCCCGAGAGGACAGACAATAACCGGCCGGTAAGTACGCATGGGTACATCCCGCTAAAGCGGGATGGGCGAATCGTCTCTTGCTTTTCCGGGCCAGGCGTTGGCGTACTTCACCTGCCGAACGCCGACCCATACCAGCGTCTCGAACCACAGGAGCGATAAGACGAACAGCCCACCGTAGCAGAGCCAGCCGACCTTGACCAGGCCCAGGTATTGCTCGAACCACGGCCGACCGACCGCAAAGGACTGCAACACCCAGACCCCCAGGCCAGCCAGCATAACGCCCGGCAGCCAGCCGACCGAGGCGTAACAGCACACCCGCTCGGCTAAGTGAAACGGGACCCGCCAGCCGCGGCGCTTGCTGAAGGCGGTTACGCCAAGCATCTCGATGTAGGTCAGGGCGAGAATGATCAGGACGCCTATTAACTGAAGCACGACAATAAAACCCAGCACATTGTTATCAAGGCTTGGGTCTTCGACCAACACAAGCCATGCAGCACTGATCGCAATAAACCAGGCTATCGCCAGCATCGATGACCACAACAAAAATACGCGTGCAGGCTCGTTGTCGCCATCGATCGCCATACGTCTGAACGCGGCAGGTGCGTGAAAGAAGTACAAGGCAAAGGTCTTGAAAAATGTGCCGACGGATATCAACCCGAAAATCGGCGTCGCTACACGCTTACCCGGCGACGACTCGCTGACCGCCAACCCGCACTCGGGGCACAGTGCGTCAACCGTCAGCCCACGCAGCGGGTAGCCGCAGCGCTCGCAGAGCGAATCGTCTGTTGGGAATGCGCGGCTAGGTCCCAAATCCTGCATAGCAAATCTTACGATGTGGTTGGCCGGCGCGTGAGCCGTTGCCAGCGCAGCCTGTGAACGCGCGTGATCGGCGGGGCAAGCCCGCCGGCTAACAGGGTTGTGGATTGAGCTGGTTCGCCCTGGACCATCGCGTCATCGGGTCGGCCATGTGCTTGGCGGCGCCGGTCTTTGCAGGCAGCACGTGTTGAAGTTCATGAAGCATCGGCAGCATCGGGTCTAGCGGCGCGATCACCGGGACACCCAGCGCATCGGCCCACAGGATCGACAGGCCGGCGTGGCTTGGAGTGGGTGCGAGCGCAAGATC
>JBGSTE010000012.1:0-2759 GCA_041736655.1 Phycisphaeraceae bacterium
GCCGGCGTACTCCACGACGCAGGCGATCACGTGCGTCGGCCCCGGCGCGCCCTCGGGCTCAACGAGCACGACGACCCATGCGTGGTCGCGCGGGCTCTGCTCGATCTCGCCCTCCTCCAGTTCGCCGTTGCGGTTAAAGTCGATCCAGCGGACGTTGCCCGGATCGGCCGTGCCGGACTTGGCCATGACGCGGACGCCCTTGACGTTGAAGATCGGCTCGCGGTTCATGCCGTTGGTCGGGTCGTTGATATGGTGGGTCGTACCGTCGCTGGTCCCGGCACTGCGTTGCATGCCCTCGAAGACCATGCGTTTCGCGGCTGAACTGATCTTAAACGGGCTCGGCTCCAGCGGGTCGGCCGGGAGCGGCGGCGAGACGACCAGCCGCGCGCGCTTCGTCAGGTCGCCGCTGGCTAAACGTGCGTAAGCAAGGGCCGCCTGCAAGGGCGTCAACGCGACCGGGCCCTGGCCGATGGACATGAAGCACACTTCGTTGTGTTCGAGTTCGCGACCCGCAACGCCGAGCATGCCCGAGATTTCCTCCGGCAGGCCCGTGCCCGGTTTCTGCCCCAGCCCCAACGCCGCGAACCACTGCGGCAGGCGATCGCGACCGTGTCGCTTGATCAATCGTTCAGCCATCATCCCGAAGAAAGGGTTGGACGACACCTCGATCGCCCGCACGCCGTCGATCTGGCCACGCGTCAGTTGATACTGCTTCCAGTACCAGTCGCGGAAGACGGTGGGCTTGTCCGGCCAGAGGAACCCCGGCGTGTCCACCAGTTCGTGCTCTCCGAGCAGCCCCTCACTGACCACGGCCGCGAGCACGATCGTCTTGAGCGTCGAGCCGGGCTGATAAGGTACTGACAGCGCGCGGTTGAGCATCGGCTGGTTGATCGCATCGTTCCATAAGAGCCCCGGGTCCTGCGTCAAAAGATCACGCGGCGCTTCGGGCATCGACACCGCCGCCAGCACGTCGCCGGACGCGATATCGATCACCACCGCCGAGCCGTTGAGGGCCGTGCCCAGTAGCTCCTGCGGTTCGTCCACCTTCAAGTGCCAGGGCTGGGTCACCATCAGTCCGAACTTCGGCGACATGATCGCCTGGACCTGCGCTTGCAAGCGGATGTCGAGCGTCAGCATCACATCGTGACCGGCGGCCGGCTCGATCTCGCTGCTGGCCTGGCCGGTGGCGAGGTTGATCGTCCGCAGCCCGCGGACCCCACGCAACTGCGCCTCCATCGCCTGCTCGATACCCGACCGCCCAAGCTGGTCGCCGTCCTTATACCCCGAGAGGTAGTACCCGCCGTGCCGGTCGATCAACGGCTGGTCGCCCACGTCTTCGCCCCACGCCTGCCGCATCATCCCGATCAGGTGCAGGCCCACGCCCGCCACCTCGATCTCGACCGGCTTGTCCTTGGCCAGCGGCCCCGGCAGGGTCGAGCGGTCCAACTGCACCGTCATCCGGTCCATCGGGTATCGACGAACCGTCGTCCGACGAAGCTGCACCATCGTCCAGGGCAACGCCGACCGAGCCTGCTCGTCGCCGTCGAGCTGTGCCCGCCGGCCCTCGTCGATGAACTTCTCAATCTGTAGCCGCAGCCCATCGCTCAGGTCAGCGAGCAGCACGTGGTGCTCGGTCTCGGCCTTGATCGGCTTGGCGACTTCCTCCAGCGGCACCGGCTCGCCACGCTCCTTGCTCTCCTGCTGCTGCCACAGTTGCCACAGATAGTTCTGCATCTGGTGGATCCGCTCCACCGTCTGACGCCGACGATCCTGGACCTCCTGAAGATTCACGCCCGACATCTCCGCCAGCGTCTGGAACATCGCCTGCGTCTGCTGGTCGTACTCACGCTGAAGCTCGGCCACGCGCGCCTCACGCTGGTCCTGCGTCATCTCGCCCCACGCCAGCTTGTCGCGCGAGGCATCGGCGTACGCCTGTTTATAGCCCCACTTACCCGTCAGTAAATCAAAGTGCGCCGCCAGCTCCCAGCCCGGCTCGTCCTCGGCCAGCACCAGCCCATGCCGATCTAAGATCGACCCGCGCTTGGTCTGAATCTCCTGCTGGTCACGCAGCTTCGCCTCCGCCAGATCGCGGGCCGCGCGGTGCGATTCGCCGGTCGCCAGCATCGTCGTCGCCGCTCCCAGCACGCAAAGGACCGCCACCATCGCCCCCGCCAGCAGCAGCAGCCGACGGTGGAACATGCTCGGCAAGACGTTTCGCAGGGTCTTTCGCATCAGGCCCATCCCTAGGCACGGGGGAACAGGATCAAACAGGCCTCATGCCTGTCAACGGATCTGGTGGGGCAGGTGTACCGCCTGCCAGCGCAAGACGCGCCATCACCCTCCATCTTATCGACTACATCATAAAACCCCCTGCAAGACCCGGCCCGGTACACCCAGAATAATGCCAAAGAAAGCAACTCTCATGCCCTCAAACTGACGCAAAGCGTCATTATGCAGGGTCAACCCCCAATCCACGCCGTTGTGCCAGTGATGCCCAAGCCCAGAACGACTTAGAGCCTCTAATAAAATGACAAGGTGGGGCGGGCATCTTGCCTGCCATCGTGGCGCAGCCACGAGAAGACCTGAATCAGACCTTTGGCTTGTTGGCGGGCTGGAAGCCCGCCCCACCTTTTGGGTTGGCGCTCTTAGACCAGCTCGGCCTTATCCGTCAAGACCGCCAGCGTGTTGCCCTTCATCTGGGCAAACCCGCCGCTAATCCTGACCTTCGTCTCCGAGCCTTGGCCCTTGACGGTCAGGAT
>JBGSTE010000022.1:0-4912 GCA_041736655.1 Phycisphaeraceae bacterium
CGTCGCGGCGGCGGCGGCCTGGTTGGTGCCTTCGCTGGTCTGGCGGGTCACTGCGGCGATCTGCTCGATGTTGCGGCTGACTTCTTCACTCGCAGCGGACTGTTCTTCCGCAGCGGCGGCGATGGACTGGACCATCGACGACACGTCCTGAGCGCTGGCGACGATCTGCTTGAGCGCTTCGCCGGCCTGCTCGGCCTTCTTCACGCCGGTGGTGACCTGTTCGGTGCCGGCGTTCATCTTGTCGACCGCGGTCGTGGTCTCGTTCTGAATCGCCTGGATCGAGCCGGCGATCTCTTCGGTGGCCTTCGTCGTGCGGTCAGCGAGTTTGCGGACCTCATCGGCGACCACCGCGAAGCCTCGGCCGTGCTCGCCGGCGCGGGCGGCCTCGATGGCGGCGTTGAGTGCCAGGAGATTGGTCTGGTCGGCGATGTCGTTGATGACGGTGATGACCTGGCCGATCTGTTCACCGCGTTTACCCAGTTCCTGGACGGAGGCAGCGGACGACGACACAGCAGCATTGATGGATCTCATGCCGTTGATGGTGTCGGCGACGACCGATCCGCCGTCGGCGGCGATGCGGCCGGACGCGTTGGCGGAGTTGGCGGCGTCGGCGCTCTTGCGTGCGACCTCGATGACCGAGGCGGACATTTCTTCAACGGCGCTGCTGATCTGCGTGATCTGCTGGGACTGCTCACCCATGCCCGAGGCGATCTGTTCAGCGCTGGCGGCGATCTCGGTGGAGGCGGCGGCGACATCACCGGTCGCGCTGCGGACATCAACAATCAGGTCATGGATATTCTGAACAAACGTGTTGAACCAGGTGCTCAGTTCGCCCAGTTCATCCTTCCGGCTGACTTCGATGCGTTTGGTCAGGTCGCCCTCGCCTTCGGCAATATCGCGCAGGCGATCGATTATGCTGCGGATCGGACCGGAAATTGAACGCAGCACGAACCACGCTGCAATAAGCGAGGTGATCACACCACCGACCATGGAGCAGATGATGATTGTGATGGCGGCTTTCCTCGTCGACACGATCGATTTACTTTGTGTCTCAACTCGCATATCGCCTTCGGCTTCGAGCGACTCAAGCAGTTTGCGCAGATGATCCGCTGATGCTCGATAGTTCTGTTCGGTTTCGATGAACGCGATGTAAGCGTTGATAACGTTTTCTGTTTCTCGGAAGTGTTCTTCGAGTTCAGAGCGGTAGGCGTTGGCATAGGACTGGCCGGCAAACAGGCCGGCTTCGATCGTGCCGTCGAACAGCCCGGTCTTGAGCATCGCATCTACAGCGTCGTTCTGGAACGCGATGGCTTCATCGAGGCTCTGGCGTTCATGGTCAATCGGCGAGCCCGAAGTGATGCGGTTGATGCGGTAGAGCTGGGTGAGCAGGCCGATACTTGCTTCCATCCCGCCGTCCGCCGCCTCCCACTTGCTCGCGAGCCCGCCGTTCCAGGTGATGGGCGTGTCGGGGTTGGCCTCGATGGATTCCACGGAGCCGTCGCCGATCTCTTCCAACACTTCGCCGAGTTCGACGAACTTGAGCGTGTGATGATCAAACCCGCTGCGCGCGGCGCTGTAGTTCTGCCATGCGGAGAGCATGGCGTCGGTCTGCTTGCTGTACGCGTCTCGTGCGATGCGCAGTTGATCCGCCGATTCGGGTTGAATTAAACCGGCGGTGATCATGCGATCTGATTCATCAACCACGCGTGTTCGCGATTCGCGGATCAGCGCGAGGTTTTGGTTTGCGTTGTGATCGCGCGTGACTTCATTGGCGGCGATGATCTGGTTTTGGATCTCGATGGTGGTGTTCATCGATCCGTCCGCCGTATCCCACGCGGGACCGGCAAGGAAGTCGACGGACTCATTGAGCAGCCTGACGCCGTAGATGCCAGCGGCACCACAGATGAACATGAGCAGGCAGACCATGCCGAAGCCCAAGAGTATTCGCGTACGGATTTTCATGATGCCAGTCCTGTTAGTTAAGCGAAGCTGGGTTAGAAGCTGATCTCGACACGGATCGTGCCGACCAGCGCGTCATCTGCGCCGGATCCGCCCGGGTTGATGATGTATTGCAGGTCCGGCTTGATCGCGAAGAACGGTGTGATTTGCAGTCGATAGAACACTTCGAGCGCTGTCTCCGCGTCGTCGGTCAAACCCGAGCCGGTGATGTCAGATAGCAGGCCGGTTGAAGCGCCTAGGCCCAGCACGTCTTCATCTCTGTGGGGAATCACGCCTGTCCATGACACGCCCGTGCCTAAGTGATGCACAATGCTGCTGACCTGTTCGTCGGCGTAGCCATACTGAATAAATGCCGCCAGCCCCTGCGCGTCATCTTCATCGTCGGGGTTCTCGCGCCACAGCATCTGGTCCATGACCAGGTAAAAGCCGATCGCCTGATCGTCGATGCCGCCATCGAAGCGAACGAAGTCACCGTCGTGCAGCCACACGCCCAGGCCCAGTCGGCCGTCAAGCGTGCTCTCGGCAATCGACCAGGTCGCGCCGGCCTCGACGATGTACATCAGATCCGCGGGGCCTTCGAATAACGGCTTTGGCCCGCGTGATCCGGTAGGCACGCCCTCCTGCAGCGAGCCGTCGAACAGGCCGAAGCCGGCATACAAGTTATCAGTCGGATATATAAAGACGGTGAAACCAAACGCGGGGTCGGGGTAGCTTGGCATCACGAAGATCGTTGGAGAAAAGCCCATCGAGGAGTTGAGGAACTCGCCCGCATTGTCTGCGAAGGCGAACTCGCCATTGACATCGATCTTGCCGACTCGGATGCGCAGGGCATCATCCAGCATCAGATGTTCGTACCAAATCTCACTGAGTTGTGTCCTTCCGTCGGCATCTATGTTGCTGGCGCCTTGAACATCGCCGACTTCATCGCCGATGCTCGGGCCGGCGATCTGCTGGAAGTTCATGAAGAAGGTTCCGCCCTCCCATAAACTCAGGCGCTGCGTGTCGAGCGTGAGGTTGAAGTTGATCAGGTGCCGTGTAGCCGATCCTCTGCTGATGCCGCCATCGAAGTTATGCGAGTGATCGATCGTCAGATCGGACTCGATCACGAAGCCGATGTCGTCCAGGGCGGGCCGCACGCCGTTCCAGTCGTCGGTGAGGTGTTGCCATTCCCAGAAGGGCTTGCCGGTGTCGACATTGTCGGGCGACGAAGGCTCGGGCCGCTGCGGCGTGGGCGTGATGATGCCGGGCTCGTGCAGGTGCCGATCGTCAACGAAGGCCGACTGATCACCTTCGATCTGCGCAAAAGTTTTGAATGCCGGCGTGACTAACGCCAGAAGCGCAAAATGGATCGATAACGAATTCCATGAGTTGCTTAGCAAGGCAAGGCCTCCAATGTTGAACAGAGGTTCATTTCAGTCTTTTTTTCGTCCGGAAGCGCAAGTGATTTCATTTGTATAGACTTGATAACAAAGCGTTGGACTTCTTTTGCCATATTTAATACGGTTCGCGTCGTGCAAAGGATTAACCTATAGCCTGATGAAGACGCGGATGATCGATCGTTCTCTGCGCGATTAGATAGATCTCAACCGTACGTTGAAATCTCCGGTTGCCTGTTGATCGATCGGTTTCAATCGTGGCCTATCAGACATAACTGATGCGACGTCTGCCATCCGCTTTTACGCAGCGTTACTTGATTCTGAACCTGTACAGGAGAGCATTCGGTAGCGATGTCGGTAAAGCTCTTCGCGGCCATGGTGGCTTTGTACGGGCGAATGCTTCAATCCAAAGGGCGGGCTTGATGAATTTGGAGCGCGGATTTCGGAAGCTCATCTGACAGTTACGCAATCCGAATAGCGCATCGCGAAATCCCAAACACATCCGGACCTTCGCTGGCGCTCAGGACCGGCTTCATGTGGTGCTGATGCGTTCAGTCGCCTTGTGCGCACGAGCGATGCGTGTTGGCAGGTCGGGGTTGGAGGTGGTCCGGAGGAGAAGGGTTGGCGGGGTCAGGGGTTAAGTGGCTTGGGCCGCGCGCGTCGACGATGCGCGCGCGGGGTTGGAGTTTGGGATTTGGTTGAATGTTAAGCGATCAGATATGCCGAGAAGGCGTGAACGCAGCGGACGGTATGAGTGCAAGCGAATGGCAACGTGCGAGGCCGTGTTTGCGGCTGGGGTTGTGGTTGGCTGTACGTACGGGACGATTTGCGGGGGTGTCTGGTTGTGCGCGATGGGTTTTGGGCCTTGAAAAACGATGGGAATCCAGTGATTCCGATTAACGGGTCACACGGATGGGGGATGCGGGGGGATTCGGAGTCTGTTTGGAACTTGAGTTTATTCTTCTATTCTCAAGAAAATGTAAAGCCCGCGGCGGGGTGGTTCCGATAACTGGGTTACGGATCGCTGGCGGTTGGCGATTGGGGTTTGCAGGGGTTTTCATCTCGATGGGCAAGGCAAAGAGGAGCTGGGTATGGCTGAATCACAGGCGACAAGGGTCCGACAGTATGTGCAGGCCTTGGAGCGAGATGACCGCTATATCGTGCTGCTTTATTACGCGGACGGGTTGACCCCGATGGAGATCAGCCGGGTTCTGGACCTGCCGAGCACGCGGGTCCGCAGCAGGCTGGAGGCGTTGCGGGGTGAACTGGCGGACCTGACCGGGCAGCGCCCGGCGGCCCCGGCCTTTGGTCACGAGCAACTGGGCGACGCCCCCGCTGCTTACGTTTGATGAAATCTGATCGCTCCCGGCGCTGCCGACCTTCTCCTTCGGCGTGCGTGGCCAGTAAAAAGCCCGACCCATGGTCGGGCTTTTTCAATGACGGGGACTTTCTTTGACGAGCGATGACACGATCAGCACCTGACTGGATCAGGCGGCGTGACGCGTGTCGACCCAGCGGTCGTGGGCGATGTCGCGTCGGCGGGTGATGCGTCGGCGGACGGTGCGTTTGATGCGGTG
>JBGSTE010000048.1:0-7993 GCA_041736655.1 Phycisphaeraceae bacterium
GGTCGCGGCCATGCTCAGCTATCACCCCGACGACGCGCCCAACCACGCCGTCGGCGTCACCACCTCGCCCTCGCATAACTGGGTCGGCATGGTCGGCGCGGCGATCAGTTATCGGCTCTACACCGTCCTGGGGCCCGGCGCCTGGGCCATCCTCCTGAGCCTGGCTGTCTATCTCTACCGCACCGCCACCAGCAGACCCAACACCCAACTGGTCCTCCGCGGCATCGGCGTGGTCCTCATGGCCATCTCGCTCTCGGCCTTGTGGGCCATCGCCGCCAACTACTACAGCCCACTACGCTCCGCCGCGCCACAAGGCACCGGCGGACTGCTCGCGATCTTCATCAACGACCACCTCACCCAGCGCTTTGCCACCGTCGGCTCGGTCGTGCTCCTGGGCGTGAGCTTCTGGGTCGGTGCGATCCTCACCGCCGACCGCATCGTGCTCGCGGTGCCGCGCTATCTCGCGCAACTGCTCCTTCGCCTGTGCGATATCCAGCCTAAGAAGCTGCCGCTGCCGAACCTGCACCTGGCCCAGCGCTTGGGCAGCCTGATCAAGCCGATCACCGCGCGCCTTCGACGCAAGCAAGAAAACTGGGACGGGGCCGAGACCGATGTCGAGGACGGCCCGGACGCGCAGTTCAATGCCCAGCAGAAGGAAGACCGCCAGAAGCGCCTGAAAGTTCAAGGCCAGCGCAAGAAAACCGCCGACTCGACCGCGACCGCCAAGCAGGCGATGGAAGCGATCGCCAACGCCGACGAAGCCGACGCCGACACGCAGGAAGCCCAGACCGCTGTTGAAGCCGACACCGCCGGCGACGCCCCCGAAGCCTATGTACAGGACAAGCAGGCGCTCGACCCCGAAGCGCTCAAGAAGAAGATGGCCCAGATGCCCATCAACTTCGCGCCTAAGACACCCAACAAACCCGCCTTTGTGCCCGAGCCCGACTTCTCCGGCTACCAGTTCCCCGGCCAGGACCTCCTGGAAGAACCCCAGCACGACTTCACCGCCGAGCAGGAACAGATTGTCCGCGAGCAGGCGGTCAAGCTCGAGTCAGCCATGCAGCAGTACAACATCCAGGGCGAGGTCGTCGGCATCGACTCGGGCCCGGTCATCACGCTATTTGAAGCACGCCTCGCGCCGGGCACAAAAGTCTCACGCCTGGCGAGTGTGTCGACGGACCTGGCCCGCGCGATGAAGGCGCAGAACATCCGCATCGTGCCCAACATGGCCGGCAAAGACACCGTCGGCATCGAGGTGCCCAACATCAAGCGCGAGATGGTCCGCATCGCCGAACTCATGCGGGCCATGCCCGAGGCCGCCACCGAGATGCACCTGCCGATGTATCTGGGCAAGGACGCCAGCGGCAACCCGCTCATCCAGGACCTCAACAAGATGCCGCACATGCTCATCGCCGGCACCACCGGCTCGGGCAAGAGCGTGTGCATGAACTCCATCATCATGTCCTTCCTCTTCACCAAACGACCCGACGAACTCAAGCTCGTGCTCGTGGACCCGAAGATGGTCGAGATGTCGATGTTCAAGAACATCCCGCACCTGATGTGCCCGGTCGTCACCGAGATGAGTAAGGCCGCGGCCATCCTCGAGTGGGCGGTGACCAAGATGGACGAGCGCTACGAACTGCTTGCAGAGGTCGGCGTCCGCGACATCGGCGGCTACAACAAGCTCGGCTGGGACGAGATCAAGGACCGCATGGAGCCGGCCAGCGAAGAAGAGGCCGCCCGAATCCCCAAGAAGCTGCCCTACATGGTCTTCGTCATCGACGAACTGGCCGACCTGATGATGACCAACAAGGAAGTCGAAGGCTTCATCGTCCGCATCGCGCAGAAGGCCCGGGCCGTGGGCATCCACCTCATCCTCGCCACCCAGCGACCCAGCGCCAACGTCGTCACCGGCCTGATCAAGTCCAACATGCCCTGCCGTATCTGCATGAAAGTCAGTAGCGGCATGGACTCACGCATCGTGCTGGACCAGAAAGGCGGCGAACTCCTGCTGGGCCACGGCGACATGCTGTTTTTGTCGCCTCGCTCAAGCGAACTGGTCCGCGCCCAGGGCTGCCTGATCGACGACAGCGAGGTCCGCAAGACCGTCAAGTTCCTCAAGACCATCGCCCAGCAGAGCTTCGAGCCCCAGCTTGTGCAGCTTAAGACCGGCGACCAGGAGAACGTTGACGAAGAAGCGATGAAAGACCCGCTCTTTGATAAGGCGGTGCAGATCGTGCTCGAAACCAAGCGTGGCAGCGTGTCGCTGTTGCAGCGGCGGTTGACCATCGGTTATGCACGATCGTCGCGCATGATCGAGGCGATGGCGGTGATGGGGATCCTCGGCGACCACAAGGGCAGCCAGGCCCGCGAGGTGCAGATCACCGCCGAGGAGTGGGAGCTGATGAAGCAGATGCACGCCGAGGCCGAGGCCGCCCAGCAAGCGGCCAACGCCGATGGCGGCGCGTCCGACGGCGTGGCAGCATCGACCCCGACCAAGGGCGAGGATGCCGACCCCGACAATACCCCGCCGCTACGAATTTCCGGCAAAGCCATCGCCGACGAAGACGCGAACGAAGTTGAATACGAAGAAGTCGACGAATTGGATGAAGAAGATTTCGAAGAAGAGGCCGACGACAAGCAAGCGTCCTACGACGTCGTCGAGGAAGATGAGGAAGAGGAAGAAGAGGGCAAGTGGGACAGCGAGTACGAGGAGTACACGGAAGACGAAGACGAAGAGATCGCGGCGTAGGGCAGCAAGATGAACCATTAAACAAAGAAGCCCACGCCGTGAGAGCGTGGGCTTTTTGAATTGCTCAGTCGGTCGGTGGCTTACGCGCTGAAGCTGCAAGTGGTGTTGGCGTTTGGAGCGTGCATGAGTGATCAAAGCTCGCGGAACTCCGCCTCGGTCAGGCCCGCCTGCTTGAGTATTTTCCGGAATGTGCCGGTTGGCATGGTCTTGGCGTGCATGGCCACGAAGGTTCTTCGTCCGTCGGCATGTGCAAGAATCAGGTGGGACCCGGTCTGACGGATTTCCTCAAAACCTGCAGCCTTGAGTTTTTGAACAACTTCACGCGGCTTGAATGGCACCCGGATCGATCTCCAATTGCGTGACCATCAGATTCGCTTCGGCCGGTACTGTTTCTCCCCGTTCTAACAGCGTTGCTATCCAGCCAGCAAGCAGGTCTTGTGCCGCTGCCGTGGCCCCTTCAATACCCTTGCCGTGCGTGGTCAAATCAAACGTAGGGATGTGCGCATAGAACCACCCCGGCTCAAACTCCGGGCTGTCAGTGATCGGCTCTAAAACGACGGTGTAACGCATGGGCTGACTCAATGCGGAACAGGGTTACGCGCTGAAGCTGCTGCCGCAGCCGCAGGTGCTGTTCGCGTTGGGGTTGCTGAACACGAAGCCTCGGCCCATGACTTCGTCTTTGAAGTCGATCGAGGTGCCGTTGAGGTAGAGGTAGCTCTTGGGGTCGCAGACGATCTTCACGCCGTGCTGCTCGAACTCTTCGTCGGTCTCGCGCTGGGTCTCGGTCAGGTCCAGCAGGTAGCTGAAGCCCGAGCAGCCGCCGCCCTTGACGCCTACGCGCAGGCGGACTTTATCCTTGTCCAGTTCCTGGCTTTCGACGATGGTCTTGATTTCGCGGGCTGCGGTTTCAGTCAGTTGGATGGCCATGGGTACCTCGTTGATGAATTTTGCCGAAGCCCACGCCGTGACGGCGTGGGCTTCTTCGTGTGCTTCGTGTCAGGCATTATACCGACGCTTGCGACCGGGTTTCAGTTACGTGACGGGCGGGACGCCCATCCCACCTCAACACCCATTACGCCTTGGCGTCCTGGTGGTCGTGTTCGTGTTCGTGCAGGCTCTCCATCGTCTTGCCGTGCTTCTCGAGGTAGTCCTCGATGGCGTGCTTGATCGCGTCCTCGGCCAGCACCGAGCAGTGGATCTTCACCGGCGGCAGCGCCAGTTCCTGCACGATGTCGGTGTTCTTGATCTCGTTGGCATCGTGCAGGGTCTTGCCCTTGAGCCATTCGGTCGCGAGCGAGGACGAAGCGATCGCGCTGCCGCAGCCGAAGGTCTTGAACTTCGCGTCCTCGATGACGCCGGTCTGCGGATTGACCTTGATCTGCAGGCGCATCACGTCCCCGCACTCGGGCGCACCGACCACGCCGGTGCCGACGTTCGGGTCGCTCTTGTCCATCGTCCCGACGTTGCGCGGGTTCTCGTAGTGGTCAACAACTTTGTCGCTGTAAGCCATGTGTGGCTCCTTTCAATTTCAGATTGAAGAGTTCAGATTTTTGATTGAGAACAAAATCTCAAATCTTAAATCTAAAATCATAAATAACTCAGTGTGCGCCCCACTGGATCTTGCTCAGGTCGATGCCTTCCTGCACCATCTCCCACAGCGGGCTCATGTCCAGCAGGTGCTGCACGTTTTTCACAACCTTGTCGATCGTATAGTCGATCTCTTCCTGCGTCGTAAATCGGCCCAGGCCAAAGCGGATCGAGCTGTGTGCGATCTCGTCGCCCAGGCCCAGGGCCTTGAGCACGTAGCTCGGTTCGAGCGACGCGCTGGTGCAGGCTGAGCCCGAGGACACCGCGATCTCCTTGATCGCCATCATCATGGATTCGCCTTCGACATAAGGGAAACTGATGTTGGCCGTGCCCGGCAGGCGCTTGGTCCGGTGGCCGTTGATGACCGCCATGGGCAGCTTCGCGGTGATGCCCTCTTCCAGCCGGGTGCGGAGCTTGAGCAGGCGCTGCTGTTCGCTGTCCATCTCTTGGCCGGCGATCTCGCAGGCCTTGCCCATGCCGATGATGCCGGTGACGTTGAGCGTGCCCGATCGCATGCCGCGTTCGTGTCCCCCGCCGTCGATGATCGGCGTCAGTCGCACGCGTGGCCGACGTCGGCGGACGTACAGACAACCGATGCCCTTGGGGCCGTACATCTTGTGGGCGGTGCAACTGAGCAGGTCCACGCCGTCGCGCTCGACATCGGTGGGCATCTTGCCGACCCACTGCGTCGCGTCGGTGTGGAAGATGGGCTTACTTTTTTCATCGAACTTGCTCTGCAACATGCGGCCGATCTCGGGCACCTCGTTGATCGTGCCCAGTTCGTTATTGGCCCACATGATGCTCACGAGGATCGTGTCCGGCCGAAGCGCCGCCTCAACCGCCGCCGCGGTGATGATGCCGTCGCTGTTCGGCTCAAGCCAGGTCACCTCAAAGCCCTGCTTCTGCAGGCGCTTGACCGGGTCGAGCACCGCCTTGTGCTCGTGGATGGCGGTGATGATGTGCTTGCCCTGCCTCTGATACATGTCCGCCACGCCCTTGATCGCCAGGTTGTTCGACTCGGTCGAGCCGCTGGTCCAGACGATCTCTTTGGACGTACAACCGATGAGCGTCGCCACCTGTTCACGGGCGTACTCGACCGCCTCCTCCGCCTCCCAGCCGAAGCGGTGGTTTCGGCTGGCGGCGTTGCCGAACTTCTGGGTGAAATAGGGCAGCATGGCCTCGACCACGCGGGGGTCGCAGGGCGTCGTGGCGTTGTGATCCAGGTAAATGGGCAGAGTGAGGCTCATAGCCAAGTATATCCTTGTTTTCAGCGCACCAGCGGGGATCAAATGGTAAATTGACCTTTGGAATCATTCTAAGCAGTAAAATCCCTCCCGGCAAGGCGTGCTTCGTGTGAATCTGGGATTAAACTTCCCCCACCTGAGCTTGGCTCAAGCCCGGAACACCCCGACCTTGCTCTGGCAACCTCACCCCGAGACCCTCATGGCCGACGACAACCGCTACAAGACGATCCTGCTGTTCGGTGCCCCCGGGGCCGGCAAAGGGACGCAGGGCAACATCCTGGGCACCATCCCGGGCTTCTTCCACATGTCCTGCGGGGATGTCTTCCGCAACATCGACATCCGCTCGGACCTGGGCAAGATCTTTTACGACTACTCCTCGCGTGGCGAACTGGTGCCTGATGAGATCACCGTCCGGATGTGGGCCCGCAACATCGCCGCCCGTGTGACGCTGGGGATCTACAAGCCCCACGATGACCTCCTGATCCTCGACGGCATCCCGCGCACCGTCGAGCAGGCCAAGCTCATGGACCAGCACATCCAGGTCTACAAAGTCATCCACCTGAGCTGCTCGAACGAGAACTCGATGTTCGAGCGACTCCGCCGGCGGGCGCTCAAGTCCAACCGCGTCGACGATGCCGACGAGAAAGTCATCCGCAAGCGCTGGGAGGTCTACCAGCGCGAGACCGCGCCGGTGCTGAGCCACTACCCCAAAGAAGATATCGTCAACATCGACTCCATCGGCAGCCCCGCGGTGATCCTGCACGACATCCTCGAAGTGGTCACGCCGATCCAGAACACCCACTTCAAGTCGTTTGTGGGGTGAGGCACAGCTGCGAACATTTATCTAAGCAATAGATAAAGCAACACAATATTTGCAATCACAGATAAAACAACGAGAGAAATAACAGAGATGTCCATCAATCTGTCTTTCCATCCCACCCGACAGAATTGATTGATAAACTGTTGTTGAGCTTCCCGGTCTACGACGCGTTGTTCGAAAGGGGGGTCCTCAGAGCGGATCTCACATTGTAATTCGGGATATCGTTGTATGTATGCATTGGCGTGCTGTAAAGCTTCTTCCAAGGTGGGGAAATCGAATTCAACTTGTGCGGTTGAATCTTTTCGGCAAGGATTACCGTGCTCACTATGCACCTGTCCTAAATAATTAGTGTGAACCAACTTGTAGCTCATGACAAATCCTCTGGAGTCAACCCGGTCTTCTTCGCCACCCTGGACAGCATACGCGTGCCGATCTCCTCGCGGTCATGGAAGGCGAACACATAATCGGGATAGCCCTCAGGCTCCAGCGTGCGGTGAGAGCCGCGCAGGCGTTTGATCCGCCAGCCGATTCGCAGCAGTGCTGCGAGCACACGCTTGGCTCGGGTTGAAGGCCAGACCGCCATCGCTCAGGCCACGATCGAGAAGACGGATTCCATGTGCGGGAACGCCTCGCCGTGCTCAAGCCGGTCGGCCAGGACGTGTAGCGACAGTGCCTGGGCCTTGCGGACCGCTTCCTCACGCGTCTGGCCGTACGCCATGACACCGGGCAGGTCCGGCACTTCCGCCAACCATCGGCCATCGTCTTCCTGTTCCAGTTCAATCACGTACATGCCATAAACATACCACGACAAGCCCCAATCCCCAAAACCTAATACCCAACACCCGCTAGCGCCCCGTATGCCCGAACCCGCCCGCGCCGCGTACCGTGTCGCTCAGTTCGTCCACTTCCTGCCAGACGCACTTGGGCACCGGCTTCACGATCATCTGGCAGATGCGCATGCCCGGCTCAACGACGAAATCACTCTGCCCCAGATTGATCAGCGCGACCTTGACCTCGCCACGATAGTCCGCGTCGATCGTGCCGACGCAGTTGGGCAGCGTCACGCCGAACTTACAGGCCAGCCCCGACCGCGGCCGAAGCTGGGCCTCAAAACCCTCGGGCACCGCGATGGCAAAACCCGTCGGGATCAACGCGATTGTTCCCGGGGCGATCGTGACGCTTGCCGTCAGATGCGCATGCACATCCATCCCCGCCGCGTGTTCGGATTGATAAGCCGGCAACGGCGTGTGCTCGTTGCCGGGCAATCGCTTGATCTGGCAGGGAACGGTCGAGGTAGAGGCGGTGGTGGTCATGGTTGCATGATAACTTTCAGGTGGGATGGGCGTCCCGCCCGTCGTCAAGGCGCAGGCTTTAATCAGGTACAGTTTCAGGGCAAAAACCGGATGACGGGCGGGACGCCCATCCCACCTACAAGGAACCAGCCATGCCGCGACATCAACAGCACTTGATCCTGTGGTTATGCTTGACCCTCATGATGGGCTATCACGCGATCACGAACTCGCCGACTTACGCCGCGGGCTACGACCGGCCGACCGGCGACCCGCTCCAGAGCCGGTCGGTCGTGCTCGC
>JBGSTE010000070.1:0-5038 GCA_041736655.1 Phycisphaeraceae bacterium
GGCGTCACCGCGATCTGTGGGCTGGCGTTCCTGGCCAACGGTGAATTACCCGGCCGGGGCGAGCACGGCCAGGTCGTGCAGAAGTGTCTGGACATTCTCCTGGCCAACGCGCAGGAGTCGGGCATGATCGCCTCTGAAAACGTTTCGCACGGGCCCATGTACGGCCACGGCTTCGCCACACTCTTCCTGGCCGAGCTCTATGGCATGACCGACGACGACGATGTCCGCGACGCGCTCGTCAAGGCCGTCCGACTCATCGTCAAGTCGCAGAACTCCGAGGGCGGCTGGCGCTACCAGCCCATCCCCTACGACGCCGACCTCTCCGTCACCATCTGCCAGATCAACGCGCTGCGCTCGGCCCGCCAAGCAGGCATCGACGTGCCCAAGGAAACCATCGACAACGCCATCCAGTACGTCAAGGACTGCCAGAACCCCTACGACGGGGGCTTCCGTTACATGATCGGCGGCGGCAGCAGCGCCTTCCCGCGCAGCGCCGCCGGCGTCGCGTCGCTCTACCACGCCGGCGTCTACAAGGGACAGGCTGTCGAGGATGGCCTGCGCTACCTCGAACGACAACTCGCCACCGGCAACGACCAGGGCGGGCACGACCACTACGGCCACTACTACTGCGCCCAGGCCATGTTCATCGCCGGCGGCAAGCACTGGGCCGACTACTTCCCCCTCATCCGCAAGCGCCTGCTCGACAGCCAACAGACCAGCGGCACCTGGTCCTCCGACCACGGCGACGACTACGCCACCGGCATGTCGCTCATCATCCTCCAGATGCCGTACCGACTGCTGCCGATCTTCCAGCGATAAACTCTCACACGATGCGACACCTCATCTTTCTTCTTGTGAGTTTGTTTGCTTGTGCTCATGCGCTGCAAGCCCAACAGGCCGTCCTCCTGGGCCCGGACCTCGAGCCCCTGGCCATCACCCTGCGGTCCTTCTCGCCTCAGCGCGTCGACGCGATCGACTGGCAGGGCAACGCCAAGACCTTTGACACCGCCAACATTGTCCGCCTGACCTTCGGCACGCTGCCGCAGGCCTGGCCACAGGAACGCACCGTCAAGGCGACCCGGCGTGACGGGCAGGTCGTCGTCGGCCAACTCGCCGCGTCAGACGATGACGAGTCGATCCGCCTGAAAATCGCTGGTGATCTGGCGGTCGATCTGTCGCTGGATGATCTGTTGTCGCTGGCCTTTGAGCGAGAGGCGAGCGTCGAGGCCGTCGGCGAAGACGACGCGGTCCTGCTGGCGACCGGCGAAACACTCACCGGCTTTGTCGATTCGATCACTGCCGAGCGGCTGGCCTTCGTCGTCGGCGACGCGGACAAGCCCATCGAGATTCCGCTGGATCGCATCAAGGCCCTGGCCATCGCGAATAAGCCCCAGGCGATCGAGGCCTCCAAGGGCCTGGTGCGTGTGCTGCTTGCCGATGATTCGCTGCTACTCCTCAAAGAGACTGAGCTGGACCTGGCCCGGCAGGTGTTGGTGGGCGTGTCGACCCTTGTGGGAGAGGCGGGGAAGCTTTCGCTTTCGATGGACAAGGTGGTGCAGATCGAGCCGTTGGTCGGGCCTTATGAGTTGTCGCCCCTGTCAGCCCTGACGATGAAGCACGACGCCGGCGGCGAGGTGTTTGGCGTTGCGATGCCGCCGCGGGTGCTAAGTGACGGCAGCATCCAACTGCACGCGCCGACCACGATCAGTTATGAACTTCCCAAGGGCGCAAGCCGGCTGTCGCTGGTCGCGGAACTGTCGCTCGCCGACGACCTGCCCGCCAGCCAGCGAGCCCTGGCCGGCTGCGAACTGCTGATCTATGACGGCCAGAACCTCATCGGCCAAGTCACGCTCTCACCCGATCAGCCGCCTGCCACGCTCAACGTCCCGCTGACCAGCACGCAACTGCGCATTGAACTCAAGCCCGGCGTCAACGGCCCGGTCCTGGACCGCGTCCGCCTGACCCAGGCCCAGGTGCTCGTGGATCACCAGTGATTGACATGCATTTCCGCAGGAGAGGATCACTACCGTAACACGACCGAACAGGATGCAAGGTCATGGAACGAGCGTTCCCGCGCCTCGGCAAGCAGGCAACGTTGCGGCTCGGTGCAGAGCTGCTCGGCGATACGATCCATGACCTCCTGCTTGGTCAGCGCATCAAATCCAAACACCGACTCGCGATCCGTTGAACAATGCAGGACCGTGATCAATGAGTAGTCCGCCCCGGCTGTGACCGTGACCTCAAAACCGTTACCCACCAAGAGTCCAACCAGCTGGTGTACGTCGTTTTCCATCCGAGCACTCCTTTGCAAAGCGTAAAAAAAGTTTGAGCTTGTATTGCCAAGCGTGACACCGGGCCCCGGCACCGGCTGGAATGAGCGTGGGCACGGGAACGCTACTGCCCGGCATCGGGCGTCGTGGCGTTATCGTTTCTGAAGCGATTTGACACGGATTCCAACCCGTCGCGCAGTTCATTCCAGGACTTCGTGACCTCATCCTTCGTGTCGGCCCAGGCCTCTGCCGAGTCAGCGGATAACGCGTCGATGCGCCGCGACAACGCCTCACGCCGATCACTGAGGTCCTCCACCGCCAGTTGGGCCTGGTCTTTGGCATCGGCACCGAGCGTGTCGGCGCGCTCGGCCAGGCGGTTGATCTGTTGCTGCATCTCTTGAAGATTCTGCTTCATCTGGTTCTTAAACGCCTGAACCTCCTCGCTGACCGTCGAGTCGACCGAGGGTTCGGGGGGCAGATCGGTCGGGTCCGAGACGTTGTCGTCGCAACCAACAAGGAAAAAAGGCAAAAGCATCGCGACGAGAAAGAACTGCCTGGTGATCTGCATGACCGGACTCCATGGTGGGGTGTGAAACACAAGACGCAAAAATCTGTACTGCTGCAGGCTCGCATTCACGTTGTTCAGGTCTATCGCATGCTTTGCATGGCGGGGCCTCTTCAGAAAAGCCTTGTCTGTTTTTCATCCGCGTGCTTGGCGAGTTGGTACATGCATTTGATGAGCCATCCACGACTCAAGCATAGTGGTGTCGCATCGCCGGGGGTATCGTGTGTTTGGACGATATGCGCCCACAGAAGCGAGTATTCCACGCTAGGTACCGGCCTGATCTCCGGTCGGACAAGGATGCGCCTGTCGCTTGCGTTGAAGGCAGAACCTTGGAAAAACAGGCAGCGGGGTTCTTGCTGCCCGCGTCTACATGCGGGTTGCTGCGTGCAAGGCAACGACAGCGCGACGAAGCCCGTGCAGAAGGGCTTTAAATATCAGGGATTTACCGATGGTCGTTTCGCGAGAACGTTCTATCATGCCTTTGTGAAGTGGACCGTTCCTGCTGACGCTTCCGGCCCGGCCAGGCGCTCGCGTGCGATTGTACGAGATCGGCCGGACAAGTAGAGGAACTACACCGCAAGGGTTTTCATGGCTGCGCGGCAGACGCCGCATGTGGGCATGTGCTGCACCTACGACCAAGGAGTGACGAAGTGGTGAAACCCTTGCACAGAACACACGACGATGCGGCCTTGCAGCGTTTGCGCGCTGGCGGTGCTGCCGACCCGCGTGGGTGGCGGGCATCTGATGTACGTCGGGGTTGTGCCAAGCCTTCGCGGGTAGGGGACGGTCGTGGTGTTTAAGTGCAGTCGTATGTCGCGCCGCCGCACCGCCGCTACAGGGCCCATTCAACAGACCAGATGGATGACCTTGTGGTGGGCCCAGACGCATCTGATGGAGGCAGCATGATTCGGACATGTTTGATCTTGGCATGGGCCTCATGCCTGGTCGGGTGTGCGGGCGTATGGAACGCACCGCGGGGGTTGGACGAGGCGCCGCTTGTTCAGCAGGGCACGCCGTATCAATTCGAGAAGCTGATCGAAGCCGCGCGCTCTGCGGCCAAGACGGGTGCCTGGCCCGACTCGGACCTGCTCGGAGAGGCAACGACGCCTGCCGCGCTGCCCCAATCGCTCGCGGAGATGCTCTACGACGGTTTTGGCGACATCAAGTTCCGGCCGGACCAGGCGCTACGGCTTGGCGAAGCGAGCGCGTACCGCGTCGAAGGGTTTCACCGCGGCTGGTTGTATCACGACGCGGTCCATGTCGAGGTGGTTGAAGACGGGCTGTCCAGGCCCTGGCCCTACATGCCCGAGGCGTTTGAGTTCGGCCCCGAGGCGCCGCGACCCGCGCCGGACTGGGGAAGGCTCGGCTGGGCGGGCCTGCGGATCAACCACCCCTGGCGACGCGGCGGCCCGCAGAATGAATTAATGGTGCTGCTCGGTGCGAGCTACTTCCGCGCTCTTGGCGAGGGCTCGACCTTCGGCGCCTCCGGCAGGCTGATCGCGGTCAACACCGGCATCCCCGGGCTCGCCGAGTCTTTCCCGCGTGTCACCGCCGTCTGGATCCACCGTAACGGATCCTTCGGCGATCCCTTGACGCTCGATGGGCTGATTGATGGCGAACACCTCGCCGCCGCCTTTCGGATGGTGATCCACCCCGGCGAGACGACGGTGATCGATGTCGACCTGCACCTGTTTACCCGCAAGCCGATCCAGAAGCTGGGTCTGGCGCCGATCACCAGCATGTTCCTGTTCGGCCCGGAACCGGACCCGCGTTTTCGCGATGAGCGGCCGGAGGTACACGACAGCGACGGGCTACTGGCGCACACCGACGAGCATGTCTTCTGGCAGCCGCTGCGCAACCCCCTCGCAGACCGGACGACGCGCCTGACCGCGGAAGATACCCGCGGCTTTGGCCTGATCCAGCGCGAGAGGCGCTTTGATCGCTATCTGGATGTACGGACCCGGCACGAGCTGCGCCCGGATATCTGGGTCAAGCCCACCAACGCCTGGCCCAAGGGCGCGGTTGAACTGCTTGAGCTCTCAAGGCTGGAGGAAAAGGTAGACAACATCGGCTGCTACTACGCCATCGATGACGTGCCGGCAAACCTGGCGATCCACGCCGCGTATAGCGTCAGCTTCGGCAGCCCGATCCGCGCGCTGGGGGCCACGGTGGGCCAGCCCCCGGAGACCGCGCACCGCAAGCG
>JBGSTE010000087.1:0-6488 GCA_041736655.1 Phycisphaeraceae bacterium
AAGATGTGGATGCCCGTGCCCGACTGAGCGGGGAAGTCCTTACCCGCGTAGCCCTGGCCGTCGTAGCGCTGGTGGTGGTGCAGGACGACGGTCGCGGCGCTGGGTTCGATCCTTCCGCGTACCGCCCGGAAGCCCAGCGACGGGTGCTCGCGCCAGCCGGGGTCGGACTCGTCGTGGGTCTTGCGGTAGCGGTCGACGATTTCGTGCGGCAGCATCGTCACGCCGATGTCGTGCAGCATCGCGCCCACGCCCAGCGCGACGACATCTTTAGCGCGCAGGGGGTCGACGTGTCGGCGTTGTTTGACGAGGTAGCCTTCGAGCTTGAGGCCCATGAGTAGCGCCAGGTAAGTCACGCTCGAGCCGGAGCGCATGAGTTCGTCGCCGGTGGTCTGGCCACAGAGGTCGTCGACAAAGAGGGCCGCGTCGGGGTTGGAGATGACCCGCTCGACGAGGCTGCCGATCGTGCGGGTGTAGGCGTCGTAGTTGAGCTTGGCCGAGGAGGTGTTCTGTAGGGTTTCGAAGGTGTCCTGGATCTGGGCGACGACGTTGGCGCGGAGGGAGACAGCCTCGCGATCGATAAAGCGATTGAGGAAGGACAGGCAGGGGTAGTCGACCCAGAGGACGCGGACCCGCATCTCGTCGAGCTTTTCGATAACCGCCGGGGTCAGCTCGTAGCCGATGCGTAAGAGCTCGTGCCCCGGCAGCCGGGGGTTCATCACCGGCAGGGCCAGGGTCATGCCGGGTCGGGCTTGTCTGATCTCTACGCGGAGCATGGTTTCTCACGGTCGAGCATGGGTCCAGCACGTGTTATTTCGTCTGACCCGACGCTGCGGGTTAGGTCGACGCTGCGGAATTGACCGTTGAGTCAAGCGTGCTTCGGGTTGTGTCGATTAAACAATCGAGGTAACCCGCCGGCCAAGCAGGAACGCGATGTCACAGGCCTACGCCCAGATTAATCAGGCGCAACTGCTCGCCAGCGTGCTCGATAGCTCGCTGGACGGGATCATGGCGTTCCGCTCGCTGCGTGACGAAACTGGCCGGATCGTCGACTTCATCTGGACCGTCGTGAATCGTCGGGCCGAGCAGCTCGTGGGTCACAAGGCCCATGAACTCCTCGACCGACGGCTGCTGGAGGTCATGCCCGGCAACGGGACCGACGGCCTCTTCGAGGCCTACACCCGCGTCGTCCAGACCGGCGAGCCCTTTACCACCGAACACCATTACGCCCACGAAGACTTGAATCTCTGGTTCAACATCCGCGCTAACAAGTGTGGCGACGGCTTTGCGGTCACGTTTGAAGATGTCAGCGAACGCAAGTCCAGCGACGAGCGCTTCCGTGTTCTCTTTGAGCGCTCGACCGACGCGCACCTGTTGTATGACGACAACGGCATCATCGACTGCAACCGGGCGGCCGTCGAGATGCTCGGTTACGACGACAAACGCGAACTCCTGAACATCCATCCCGCCACGCTCAGCCCCGAGTACCAGCCCGACGGCATGCGTTCGGAAAAGAAGAAGTGCATCCAGGAAGCGCTTGTCAATCAGCACGGCTTTGCGCGGTTTGACTGGGTCCACCTCCGTAAGGACGGCCGTGAGATCCCCGTCGAGGTCACGCTCAACCCCGTTCAGATCGCGGGCAAAGCCGTGATGCTGGTGGTCTGGCACGACCTGAGCAAGCGCAAGGAAGCTGAGCGCCGCCTGCGCGAAACCGCCGAGCACCTGGCCCAGGCGCAGGAGCTTGCGAAGATCGGCTCTTGGGAGTGGCGACCGACAACCAACCAGATCATCTGGTCGGAACAGGCCCGGCGGATCTTCGGCCTAACTCCCGACCAGCCCACGCCGGACTTTGAATCCCACCAGCAGCAGATCCACCCCGACGACCTGAATCATTGGAGGTCGGTGGTTGATCGGGCAATGCGCGATCACCAGCCGTACGTGATGAAGTTCCGTGCCGTGCTGCCGGAAAAGCAGGTCCGCCTGCTCGAGGGGCGCGGGCGATGCGAGGTGGATGCGTCGGGCACGATCGTTCGGCTGTTCGGCACGGTGCAGGACATCACCGAGCAGGAACTGGCCCGCGAGGAACTGAACAAGCTCTCCATGGTGGCCAGCAGGACCGACGACGGCGTGGTGATCGCCGACGCCCAAGGCAGGGTCGAATGGGTCAACCGCGCCTTCACGCAGATCACCGGCTACTCGCTCGATGAGCTGCGCGGCAACGTGCCCGGGCACCTGCTGCAGGGGCTTGACACCGACCCGAAGACGCTGGCCCGCATCCGCGAGAACCTGGCGAGCAAACATGGCTTCCGCGAGACGCTGTTGAACTACCGCAAGTCCGGTGAGAGCTACTGGGTCGAGATCGAAGTGCAGCCGATTGTCAACGATCGCGGCGACGTGCAGTATTACATGGCGATCGAGCGCGACGTGACCACAAAACTCCATCGCGAACGCGACCTGGAGCAGCAGCGCAGGCGCCTTGACTTTGCCTTAGACGCCTCGCGGTCGGGCCTGTGGGACTGGAACGTTGTTGAAGGCTCGACGTTTTACTCCGACACTTGGTACACGATGCTCGGCTACGAGCCCGGCGAGTTGCCGATGAGCATCCAGACCTGGGTCGACCTCACCGAGCCGGAGGACCTCAAGCGAGCAAAGGCGGCGATTGAAGATTACTTCAACGGCAAGAGCCCGCGTTACCGCAGTGAGCACCGCGTCCGCAACAAGGCTGGGCAGTGGCAGTGGATCCTGGATGTCGGCGAAGCGGTCGAGCGTGACGCCCAGGGCAGGGTGACGCGGATGATCGGGCTGCACCTGGACATCCACGCCCAGAAGCTGGCGCAACTGAAGCTGGAAGAGGCCCTCAAACAGGCCCAGCAGGCCAGCGCCATGAAGAGCGCCTTTGTCGCCAACATGAGCCACGAGATCCGCACGCCGATGAACGCGATCCTCGGCTACGCGGACCTGTTGCTGGACCCCCACCAGAACGGGGCCGACCGGCGCAACCACGCCCAGACCATCCGGCGTAACGGCCGACACCTGATGAACCTGCTCAACGACGTGCTGGACATCTCCAAGATCGAAGCGGGCAAGATGTCCGTCGAGCAGGTGCCTTGTGCCCCCGGCCAGTTGTTTGCGGACATCATCAGCCTCATGATGCCCAGGGCGATGGCCAAGGGGATCGACCTGTCGTTCGAGGCCATCGACCGCCTGCCGCTACGCATCACAACGGACCCGACGCGCGTTCGGCAGGTCCTGCTGAACCTCATCGACAACGCGATCAAATTCACCAGCGAAGGCTCGGTCCGCATCGTGGTGCGAAGCCACCGGCTCGATGACTCCAACATCGAGCTGGTCTGCGACGTGATCGACACCGGCATCGGGCTTGATGAAAACCAGGCCGACAACTTGTTCAAGCCGTTCAGCCAGGCTGACGACTCGACTACGCGTCGGTTTGGCGGCACGGGGCTGGGCCTGGCGATCTCACACAACCTCTGTCAGTTGCTCGGCGGCGAGCTGCGCTGCACCAGCACGCCGGGCGTGGGCTCGACTTTCACCGCCAGCTTCCGCGTCGGCGAGATACAGGCCACGGAACCCGCAGTAGCCAACAAACCCGCAAGCCCCGCGGCATCTGCAGCCTCTGCCACCGCCGACGCCCTTGCCGGCCGACGCGTGCTGGTAGTCGAAGATGCGCAGGACAACCAACGATTGATCCAGCACTACCTGGCCAAGTCCGGGGCTCAGGTCGTTCTTGCAGAGAACGGCGCGCTGGGCCGGGACGCCGCGATCAAGGCCCGGCAACAGGGCCGGGCCTTTGACATCATCCTGATGGATATGCAGATGCCCCTGCTCGACGGCTACAGCGCCACGCGACAACTCCGCGCCGCCGGCTGCAACGAGCCCATCCTCGCCCTGACCGCACACGCCTCCGCAGACGATCGCAACAACTGCCTCGGCGCCGGCTGCAACGGCTACCTCACCAAGCCCGTCGACCGACACAACCTCATCCGCGTCATCCTCAGCCACATCCTCGCACCCATCCATCAGGGCGCTGCAATCTGACCGGCAAGGACAGGGTTACAATCGACTCATGTCCGATGCCGACGCTCATACGCCGCCGACCAATCAACCCCTCACCAGCGACGGCGAACTGCTGATCGCCTACCTCAGCCAGCGCGATGTGCCTTGCCCAGCCTGCGGCTACAACCTGCGACAACTCCAACGCCCCAGTTGCCCCGAATGCGGACGCGATCTCTTGCTGTCCGTCGGCGTCGTCGGCGGGCTCAGTAACGCCTGGATCACCGCCCTCATCAGCGCCCTGGCGCCCGCCGCGATCGGCCTGCCGTTCCTGATTGGGCTGGTGATTGTCTTTGGCTATGGCGCGACCCTGTCTGACATCACCGACGAGCCTGAGGGCGTCATCGTCCTGCTCCTGGTGCTGTACAGCGCACTGTGCATACCGATCACGATCATGCTGCTGGCTATGCGAAAACGATTCCTCGCCGCCGGCCTGCCGTTTCAACGGGCCGTCGCCACCACGCTGGCCGTGATCGCTTCGTTCGCCTCGCTTGTCGCCTTCATCATGCTTGTCAGTGCACTGGCTTGACGCTGGCAATCTCAATGCAGCGCATGCAGCCCCAGCAGCGCGCGCGACTGGTTGACCTTCTCCAGCGCCGCCGGTTCGTGCTTGAGGAGTTTGATCAGTTGCGTGGTGGATACGCCCAGTGCCGACGCCGCGGCCGCGACGTCCTGCTGCATCGTCGTGATGCGGTCTATCGCCTCCGCCAGCAGCGTCGGAAAATCGCTGTGTGTGGGGTTGATCTGCAGCCGCCCGCCGATCACCCGCGCCGACCAACACGCGCTGGCTGGTGCGCCCGGGTCCGCCGGCTCTCGGACGGTGATCGCGAGCTTGACCCGCAGGCGAAACACCGCCTGCTTGCGGTTCTCTTCCTTGTGCCGGCGCTCGGTCGCCGACGCGATGACACCCGTGGGCAAGTGCTTCAGGCGAATGGCCGTCTCAACCTTGTTGCGGTTCTGCCCGCCGGGGCCGGACCCTCGGCCAGGGGTCAGCTCGCACTGCTTGAGTAACGCGTCTTCGTCCAGTGATGCCGGGTGCATGACGGGATCGTATCCGCAATACGTTTTTATTATGAGCACTGATAAAAGGGGGACAGACATTCCTGTCTGTCTTTCGGCGCAGCCGAATCCATGATCTCACAGGCCTGCGGCCTGACGACAGGCAAGAATGCCTGTCCCCCTGACCCTCGTGCAGGCCTTTCACTCCCCGCGGTACGCGCAAACGGTCTTGCCGGTTTCCCAGATGCGCACCTCGTCAAGCGATACGCCGTCGGGCAGTTTGCCGCTGAGCATGGACCAGACGACCTTGACGATGTTTTCGACCGACGGGTTGAGGTTGGCGAACGCCGGCACGTCGAGGTTCAGGTGTTTGTGGTCCAGTTTCTGGATGACGTAGAGGTCGACGATCTGGTCGAGTGTCGCGGGATCGAGCGTGGTGCCTTGCGGGCTGACGGCGCAGCACACCGCGACTTCGATGCGGTAGTTGTGGCCGTGGCCGGCGGGGTTGTTGCACTTGCCGAAGGTTTGCAGGTTCTGCTCGTCGCTCAGGGATGGCACGTGCAGGCGGTGGGCGGCGGAGAACTCGTATTGCTGACGGAGCAGGACGCTGTTCATGTCGTGTTTCTCGGCGACCAGTTGCAGGTAAGGGGTCAGGACCAGCGCGAGGCTCGTCACCGTGTCGCCCAAGGGCGGGCTGATCGCCTTGAGCAGTTGATGGATCAGCGTGCCCATCGGCGTCTGTGCCGCGGTGCGTTCGTCGGCCAGTTGTCGGCTTAAGATCGGCAGGGCGTGGTCGCGCACCGCCTGGTCGATGTCTTTGATGTTGATGAAGTAGCCGGTCTGCGCGTCGGCCAATCCCCGGCAGTTCACAACCAGTTCGTAGTAGCGACCCAGCCCGCGCATCGCCGGCCAGGCGCTGAAGGTGTTGTGGCGGGGCGTGTTGAAGTCGGCGTCAATACCCGACAGACAACAGCGCACCGTGCGGGACAGTTCGAGCATGGCCGGAGTATAGGTCTGTAACGGCTGTGCGGGCAGCGGGTCGGTTGCGGGCGCTTGATGCAACGCGTGTTATTTGCAAGACAGGCACTTGAATCGGTGACTTGTGGCATGTCCAGTTGGGTGCGTTATTGTGTTGCGGTGTACGTGGGGCTGCTGATCTCCGGGGCCCTGGCGCGGCCGTCGTGGACCTACCCTCCGCAGGATTGGCCGGCGATTCCACCAGCTTCTCAAACGCCCGATCGCGGGGCCTGGCCCGAGCCGGGTCGTGCCGAGGATCGCCAGGTCGGACCTGTCGCCAAGCCCTCAGACACACAGGCATCTGATACGCTGAGCGGGTGAGCACGCGCCCAACAGACAGACCCGACATCGCATACGCCAGCAGCGCAACGCCGCGCAGGTTGGCCGGCCGCGCGACGCCCGCC
>JBGSTE010000112.1:0-7183 GCA_041736655.1 Phycisphaeraceae bacterium
CGCGGCGAAGATGCGGGCGCAGATCGATTCCGCCACGCTCTGGTTGTGGTTGAGCCACTGCTCCAGCGCAGGCCTGACCACGTTATCGACAAAGCCCTGACACTCGGGGTTGTTCAGGCGGTCCTTGGTCTGTCCCTGGAACTGCGGGTCGCCGATGAAGATCGACAGGATGCCGTGCATCCCCTCGCGGATGTCGTTGTGTTCGATCTTGATGCCGCGCGGGGTGAGCTTGTGGACTTCGATGTAGTTGCGGATGGCCTTGTTGATGCCCGAGCGCAGGCCGTTCTCGTGCGTGCCGCCGTTGGCTGTGGGGATGCCGTTGACGTAGCTCTTGACGAGCTCTTCCGTGTGCTCGGTCCATTGGAAAACAAGCTCGATCCGTCCTTCCGATGTTTCCTTGTCAAAGGCAAAGGGTTGTTCGTGCGTCGGCCGGGCGTTGCGTTCTTTGACCAGTTTGCCGAGGTAATCGGTGATGCCGTTCTCGTGCACGAAGGTGGTCTTGCTCGCGCCTGCCTCGGCGGTCTCATCGATGAAGACAAAGCGGACGCCCTTGTGGATGAAGCTGGCGATCTCGATGCGTTCGCGGATGGTTTCGCTGTTGAACTGCGTGCGTGCGAAGATGGTGGGGTCGGGCTCGAAGAAGACGGTGGTGCCGGTGCCGCGGACGGGCTCTTTTTTTCGCAGGAGCTTGGTGACGGGCTTGCCGCGCTTGAACTCCATGAGGTATTCGTGGCCGCCGCGGCGGACGGTGGCGAGGAGTTTGCTGGAGAGCGCGTTGACGACTGAAGCGCCGACGCCGTGCAGGCCGCCGGAGGTCTTGTAGTTCTGCCCCTCGAATTTGCCGCCGGCGTGGAGGGTGGTGAGGATGATTTCCAGGCCTGATTTCTTGTATTTCTTGTCGAGATCGACGGGGATGCCTCGGCCGTTGTCGGTGACGGTGACGGACTGGCCGTCGGCGTGGAGGGTGACGGAGATCTCCGAGGCGTGGCCGTTCATGGCCTCGTCGATGGAGTTGTCCAGGACCTCCCAGACCAGGTGGTGCAGGCCCGCGCTGCCGACCGAGCCGATATACATCCCCGGCCGACGGCGGACGGCTTCGAGGCCTTCAAGAACGGTGATGTCTTGGGTGGTGTAGGTGCTCATGTTGCAGTTATCTCATGTAGAGGCGCATCAAATGAAACCACAGATGCACACGGATGAATACAGATTCAAACCATCGGGTTTGATCTGGGTGTATCCGTGTGCATCTGTGGTTTCAGATTCGGATTGACTTGTATGCTTTATCCGCCGCTGAGGACGATCTTGCCGCGTGCGTTGAGGGTCAGGTTGACCGGGCCGGTATAGCTGGCGCCCAGTTCGCCCCAGAGGTTGGCGGTCGCTTCCTTGCGATCGCCGCGTTCGCTTGACCAGTGGATGGTCAGCGTCTCGGGCAGATCGAGCTTCTTGCTCTTGAGCGTCGCGGATTGTCCCTCGGCCAGATCGCGGAAGGACATCGGCAGCTTCCCGCCCTCTACGCCGATGCTCTTCATCTTGTCGCCGGTGCGGTTGGTGATCGTGAACGACAGGTCGCGGGGCACGGCGGCCTGCGTTGCCTCGGCCTCGCTTGGCCCGCAGCCGGGCAACAGCAGCATCGACGACACCCACAGCACCATCAGCAGTGTTCCAATAATCAGTCGCATCAATCGCTCCCCTGGTTCGTGACAACGTTCTACTCCTTGTTATCGGGCAGGGGATCGGGCGCGATAACTGCGTCCGATAGGATTTCACTGATTCGGCCGTTCTTCTGGACCTCCCAACCCCTACCGCCCCTACCGCTGACACGGTACTTGGCGGTGGAGATGGTCTTCTCGGCTCCGCGGTTGGTCTTGACCCGCAGCAGGTCGCGTTCGCCGGTGCTGGTCTTAAAGCCGATGAGCCGGTCGTCCTTGCCGAGCTTCACGAGCATGACGCCCTTGCCCGGGCCGGAGAGGTAGTTGACTTCCTCAGCCTTACAGACCATCGCACGGCACTCTTCGGTGACGGCGAGCAGGATCTCGTGGCCGGTGCAGAGGTAGGCGTTGGTGATCGTCGCGTCCTTGCCGGGCTTGGCGAACCTTCGGCCGGACCGGGTGCTGGGCTCGATGAAGGTCGACACGCTGAAGCGCAGCGCGTAGCCGTCACTGGAAGCGGCGATCGCGTGGGTATACGGGCAGGCGTCGGGCTTCTTGGGGTCTTCCTGGTAGTCCTTGAGAACTCGCGGGTCGGCGGAGTAGCAGGCGATGATTTTCTCGCCGTCCTTGAGTTTGAAGAGCGTCTGGATCGGCTCGCCGTAGCCGGTGGTGGCGGGGATGTCGATGATGCGCGCGGTGTAGCAGACGCCCAGCGAACTGAAGAAGAGCACCGTCGAGCGTGTCGAACCGGCGACGCAGGCGAGGACGCGGTCGCCCTCGCGGATGCGTGTAGCCATCGGGTCCTTGATCTCTTTCTGCCGCTTGACCCAGCCGTCGGCGGTGATGAGGATGTGGGCGTCCTCGGCGATGATGAAGTCCTCGGCCGAGAACTCCGGCTCTTCGCCTGCGCTTTCGATCTTCGTGCGGCGGTTGCCCGGGTCGTCTTTCTTCCGGGCGTTGCCGCCGTAGCGCTCGATGAGGTCCTTGATCTCATCGCGGACGATGCCCCATCGGCCGGACTTGAGGTCTTCCTCATCATCGCCCAGAAGCTTCTTGATCTCGCGTTGGCGGGACTTCTTGTCCTTGAGCTCATCGAGGACGAGATTGATCTCCAGCTTGGCCAGGCGGTAGAGCTTGAGTTCGAGGATCGCGTCGGTCTGTTCGTCGTCGAGCTGCGTGAAGCGGTCCATAATCTTTTGGGCCGCGTCCGCCTTGCCGTCGGACTTGCGGATGATTTTGATGATTTCGTCCAGGGCATCAAAGATCAGCGCAAAGCCGTTGAGGATGTGGATACGCTTGTCGAGGGTCTGCAGCTCGTTTTCGAGCCGACGGGTGACGACGCCGTGGCGGAAATGCAGGAAATACCGCAGGATTTCAACGATGCTGCACCGCTGGGGCGCGCCGACCTCGGGGTTGGCGGTGGGCACGAGCATCGTCAGATTGACCGCGAAGTTTGTTTGCAGCGACGTGTGCTTGTAGAGGTACGCGAGCACCTTCTGTTCGTCGGCATCGCTCTTAAGCTCAAGCTCGATCCGGATGTCATCCGTCGACAGGTCCTTGACATCGACGATCAGCGGCATCTTGCGGGAGATGACGACGTCGGCGATCTGTTCAACGAGGCTGGCCTTGACAACGCTGTAGGGGATCGAGTCGATGATGAGCGTCTTGGTCGATCGCGACTTGCTCGGGCCGGGCGATGTGGTGCCACGGACTTTGAGCGTGCCCTGGCCGGTCTTGTAGACCTCGCGGATTTCCTGCTGGGAGTTGATGATCTGTCCGCCGGTGGGGAAGTCCGGGCCCTGGATCGCGTCGTTGGCGATGAGTTGGAAGTCTTTAACTTCGAAGTTGTCCAGGACCTTCAGCAGCGCGCGACACACCTCGCCGAGGTTGTGCGGCGGGATGTTCGTAGCCATGCCCACGGCGATACCCGCGCTGCCGTTGACCAGCAAGTTGGGCACTTTGGAGGGCAGGACGACGGGCTCGGACTTGGTGCCGTCGTAGTTGGGCCGAAAGTGCACGGTGCCGCGGCCGATGTCGCCGAGCATGTCGACGGCCAGGGCGTCGAGCCGACACTCGGTGTATCGCATCGCCGCGGCGGCGTCGCCGTCGATGGAGCCGAAGTTGCCGCTTCCGTCGACGAGGCGTTGACGCATGACCCAGGGCTGGGCTTGTCGGACGAGTGCTTCGTAGATGGAGCTGTCGCCGTGCGGGTGGTAGTTACCCATGACATCGCCGACGACCTTGGCGCACTTGCGGTGCTTGGTGTCGTGCTTGATGCCTTGCTGCCACATCGTGTAGAGGATGCGGCGCTGCACGGGCTTGAGGCCGTCGCGGACATCCGGCAGGGCACGCGACGTGAGGACCGAGAGCGAGTAGTTGAGGTAGCGGGTCTGGGCCGCTTCGTGCAGCGCAACGGGCGCAACGCCATCGTCACCCCAGATGGGCCCGGCGATGTCGCTACCCGGCGGGACACCGCCGCCCGCGTCTGAGAGCTCGTCGGCTGCGCTGAAGAGCCCGGCGTCGGTTTCGTCCGCGTCGGCGTGTGGTCCGGTTGATTTGGGTGTGGTGCTCTTTTTGCGAGCCAAGCGTCAGCCCTCCGTGGCTGGCGTGAAAGTTGCGGGTAAGTCGGGAGTATAACCAAACCCGATACACTGACACCATGCGCATCCTCGGCATCGACCCCGGGCTTCGTCTGACCGGCTACGGCCTGGTCGAGCTGCGCCGCGGCGCCATCGAGCCCGCACTCATCGAAGCAGGCGTCATCAAACTCAACGCCAAGGCCTCGGTCGTCGATCGACTCCTGCAACTTCACGAAGACCTCGACGGCATCATCACGTCGAGCGGCGCTCAGCAACTGGCGGTCGAAAAAATCTACGCCCACTACGCCCACCCGCGCACCGCCATCATCATGGCCCACGCCCGCGGCGTCATCCTCCTCTGCGCCCGACAGCGCGGCCTGGTCATCGAAGAACTCGCCTCCACCGAAGTCAAAAAAGCCCTCACCGGCAACGGCCACGCGAGCAAGGAGCAGATGCAGCTTGCCGTGCAGGCCCAGTTCCGCCTGCCCAAGCCGCCCAGCCCGCCCGACGTCGCCGACGCCATCGCCATCGCCACCTGCCACGCCCGCCGCCTGTCACTCGCAGCGCTGTGAAAACGTACAAAAAAGCCTAACAATAGCCGGAGACCTACGGGCTCCGGACGAGTGAACATCGCATGTCAACGCGTCCGGCGTCCGTAGGCCGCCGGCTATTTCATATCTTCTTATTGTCCCCGCAGATCATCAACGCTCGCCACACCCGCACCACTTGTCGCTGTCCTTTACGATAACATGCCATCTGTCCCGTTGGCCTTCACACTGGAAGTGAGCATGAGCGTCAAAGTGGTCTCCATCGAAGATGACGGCGTCGCGGTCCTTGCCTGCGCCGGAGAAATGAACGCCCTGGAAATGACCGCCAACGGCTGCAGCCTCACCGACATCCTCGGACAAAACTGGGCCTCCCGACGCGTCGCACTCGACCTGAGCCAGGCCAGCTACATGGACTCGGCCGCCATCGGCTGGCTCCTCTCCCTGCACAAAAAATTCAGCGATCAGAACGGCAAGCTCATGGTCTTTGGCCTGCACCCGAACGTTCAACGCGTCATCGACATCATGCGCATCAACCAGGTCCTCAACCTCGCTCAGGATAAAGCCCACGCACTCAAACGCCTGCGCGGAGAACACTGATGCCCGCCGAATCTCAAACCGCCGCTCAGATGATCGACCTGTCGGACCTGCCCGTAGAACGCGCGGTGGACAAGGTCATCGAACACGCCGTGCGCCTCCGCGCCAGCGACCTGATGCTGCTGGCTAACGAAGATTTCTTCGCGATCCACGTCCGGCACCTGGGCATGATCCGCCCGGTGAGCATCGTCAGCGCCGAACTGGGCAAACGCTTTGCCCAGCACATCAAGGCCGCGGCCGGCATGGACGTCGCCGAGCACCGCCACCCCCACGACGGCCGATGGATCTACGACAACCTCACCGAATTGGTTCTCGAAGGTGAAGACGCCACCGCCGATCGCTCAGTCGATATCCGCATCAGCACCGTCCCCACGCTCCACGGCGAAGACCTCGTCCTCCGCCTCCTCTCCCGCAGCCACGGCCTCTTCAAGCTCGATCAGATCGGCTTGTCAAGCCGCGACCTCGCGCAGGTCCAGGCCATGCTCGATTCGCCCGGCGGACTGGTCCTCTGCTGCGGGCCCACCGGCAGCGGCAAAACCGCCACGCTCTACGCGGCCCTGAACTACCTCAACAACGGCTCGCGGAAAATCAACACCATCGAAGACCCCATCGAGTTCGCCATCGATGGCCTGCGACAATCACAAGTCCGCCCCAAGATCGGCGTCGACTTCGCCATGCTCCTTAAGGGCGTCCTCCGACAATCTCCCGACATCATCATGATCGGCGAGATCCGCGACAAGGAAACCGCCACCACCGCCGTCCATGCCGCCAACTCCGGCCACCTGGTCCTCTCCACCATCCACGCGCCCGTCGCCGCCGCCGCCATCGAGTCCATGCGGTCGCTCGGCGTCAACAACCACTTCCTCGCTACCGCACTCCGCGGCGTCCTCAGCCAGCGACTGGTCCGAACGCTGGACCCCAACCGCCGCGTCGAGTACGACATCTCACACGCCCCGCAGATCTTTGAGCCCATTAAGCAACTCTTAAACGAGGGCGAGGGCAGAACCATCTACGCCCCCGGCGCCACCGACGGCCACACCGGCTATAGCGGACGCATCGGCATTTTCGAAGTCATGACCATGACCTCCACACTCCGCGACCTGATCAGCCACGGAGCCGACACCAACAAACTCCGCGACCAGGCCCGACTCGAAGGCACCCTCGACTTCAAAGCCAACGCACTCCTGAAAGTCGCCCGCGGCGAAACCTCCATCGAAGAAGTCTTCCGCGTCGTCCCCGCCGAGTACCTCGAAGGCAATTAAGACCGGTAGGACAGGCATTCCTGCCTGTCACCCGCCGAAGGTTTGGTCTTATCCTCTTGGCGCGCATTGATTCCCACTATCGCCGGATGACAGGCAGGAATGCCTGTCCTACCAGAGTTTTCATGCTCCACCGCATCCTCGAACCCGAAGTGATGGACGACCCGGCCGAGGCGGCGTCCTATGCCGCGATGGACCACACCCAGCCCAACCGCGCGTTTGTGGATCGGTTGATCGAACTGGGCATCGGCCGCTGCCAGAGCGCCCTGGACCTGGGCACCGGCCCGGGCGATATCCCGATTTTGCTTGGCCAGCGCGTTGAAGGTGTAGAGGTGCTGGCGGTCGATCTGGCACAGTCGATGCTCGACCTGGCGGTGGTGAAGGTTGGCAGCGCAGGCCTGGCCTCACGCATTTCGCTGGCACAGATGGATGTGAAGAAGCTGGACCTGCCCGATCATGCGTTTGACGCGGTCTTCAGCAACACGATCCTGCACCACCTGCCCGAGCCGGCGGCGATGCTGCGCGAGGCGGCCCGCGTCCTCACGCCCGCCGGG
>JBGSTE010000130.1:0-5394 GCA_041736655.1 Phycisphaeraceae bacterium
GGGCGTCGAAGACTACCGCAAGGTCGCGACCGTCTCGGCCAACCACGACACCGAGATCGGCGACATCATCGCGGAAGCGATCCACAAAGTCGGGCCCGACGGCGTCGTCGAAGTCGAAGAAGGTAAGAGCTCGGAAACCACGCTCGAGTACGTCGAAGGCATGTCCTTTGATAAGGGCTACCTCTCGCCCTACTTCATGACCAACCCGACCACGCAGGAGTGCCAGCTCGACGACGCACTGATCCTCATCTACGAGAAGAAGATCAACAGCCTGCCGGACCTGTTGCCGCTCCTGAACAAAATCGCCATGGCTCAGAAGCCCCTGCTGATCATCGCTGAAGACGTCGAGTCTGAAGCGCTGGCCGCGCTGGTGGTCAACCGCCTGCGTGGCGTGCTGCGGGTCTGCGCGGTCAAGGCCCCGGGCTTTGGCGATCGCCGCAAGGCTATGCTCGGCGACATCGCGGCCGTCACCGGCGGCACCTTTGTCAGCGAAGACATCGGCCTGACGCTTGAGTCGCTCGAACTGACCCAGCTCGGCTCGGCCAAGCGGCTGGTCATCAATAAGGACTCGACCACCCTCATCGAGGGCGGCGGCAAGAAGAAGGACATCGAGGCCCGCTGCGAGCAGATCCGCACGCAGATCGCCAACACCACCAGCGACTACGACCGCGAAAAACTCCAGGAACGCCTGGCCAAGCTCACCGGCGGCGTCGCGATCATCCGTGTCGGCGCTCACACCGAGACGGCGATGAAAGAACGCAAGGACCGCGTCGACGACGCCCTGCACGCCACCAAGGCCGCAGCGGCCGAGGGCTACGTGCCCGGCGGCGGCGTCGCCTTCATCCGCGCCATCGACGCGGTTGAAAAAGCCAAGGCCAAGGTCAAGGGCGATGAGAAGATCGGATACGACATCATCGCCGCCGCGCTCGAAGTCCCGCTGCGACAGATCGTCGCCAACGGCGGCGAAGACGGCTTCCTCGTCGTTGAAGAAGTCAAGCAGAAGACCGGCAACCAGGGCTACAACGCCGCGACCAGCGAGTATGTCGACCTCGTCAAGGCCGGCATCATCGACCCGGCGCTTGTGAGCCGCACCGCGCTGCAGAACGCCGCGTCGGTTGCCGGCCTGATGCTGACGACCAACGTGCTGATCACCGAGCTCAAGGACGATACAGAGGCGATCAACGGCGCAGTTTCGTAAACCCACATGCTGACCCTCGACTGATCGCCGTAAGCCAAAAAGAAGTTGTTGGCTGCGGCGATTTGTCGATAGGGGCTGGGCCCGGTGGGACGGGCTTGCAGACTGTCATAGCCTGACATGATTCAGACCCATTCAGACAGGCTGCAAGCCCGTCCCACTTGATGAATCTTTAGAACCCGGACGATCCACCACGATGACCCCCGCGAGCACGACAAGCCAAAGCGAGCCCGGCAAGGCCGGCGGTCTGACGTGGGGTATCGTGACCGCGACGTACAACCGCCAGCAGGTCCTGCCCCGCGCGGTGCGTTGTGCCGTGCGCCAAGACCCGCCGCCGATGGAGATCGTCATCATCGACGCCAGCAGAGACTGGGCGACGACCAAAGACATGGTTGCCAAGGTCATCACCGAAGAAGGTTCGAGCGCCAGGCTGGTGTACGAGCCGGCGAAGACACCGTCGTCCACCGCCCAGCGCAATCAAGGCATCAGCAGTGCCTCCGCTGATGTGCTCTTTGTCATCGATGACGACTCGCTCATGCACCCGGGCTGTGCCAGGCACGTGCTGGACGTGTTCAACCACCCCGACGCGTCGACCGTGCTCGGCGCCTGCACGTCGCTTTCGCCGCGCGAACCGGACAAGATGACTAAGCGCGAGAGCGCTGTGGAAGAAACTGCTGCTGAAGCGGGCGCTGGCGAAGACGAACAGCCGCAGGGCCGGGGCAAGGTCAACAAGAACCGCCAGACGGGCCTGGGCGGGCGCATCACCAAGTGGTTCATCGGCGAGTACCTGCCGCACTATCAGAACCCCAGGCCGCAGTGGCACGTCCCGCAGTCGCTGCGTGATGCGTTTGGCTGCTTTACGCGAAGGCAGGTGCACGGGGCGCGGATGATCTTCCGTCGATCGGCCGTTCTCAATGAACGCTTTGACGAAGCGCTGACCCGCTACGCCTACCTCGAAGACACGGACCTTGGCTATCGGCTTGGAAAGGCCGGCATCATCGTCATGATCCCCAAGGCGAAGATCTGTCACCTGGGCGAATACGGCGGGCGATTGCCCACGATCCGCGCCTCGATCATCAGCGTCACCAACGCCGCGTTCCTGACCCGCAAGAACGCAGAGGATGTGGCCGGCAACATGCGTCGGCTGCGGATCGATGCGCTCAAGCGATCGCTCTTCGTGCTGGTCAAGGACCTGTCACGCGGACAGTGGCGAATCCCGCAGTTCCGCGGCGCGTGGATCGGCCTGATGCAGACCCGCTGGATCGCCTCGACCCCGATCCAGCAACTTGACGATCGATACAAACAGTTTCAGGAAAAACTGCTGGCGGAGTTTTAACTCCGGCACAACAACGTCATGGCAACCACACGCGACTATTACGAAGTCCTGCAGGTCGAGCGCAACGCGAGCGGCGATGAGATCAAACGCTCGTACCGCAAGCTCGCCATGCGCTACCACCCCGACCGCAACCCCGGCGACAAGGACGCCGAGGCCAAATTCCGCGAAGCGGCCGAGGCCTACGAGATCCTCTCGGACAACGACAAGCGACGCCGCTACGACCAGCACGGCCACGCGGGGCTCAACGGCCAGGCCGGCCACGACTTCTCGCACATGAACGCGCAGGACATCTTCTCGATGTTCGGCGATATCTTCGGCGGGGCCTTCGGCGGCGGCGGCCGAGCACGCGCCAACCGCGGCTACGACCTCGAAACCGTCACACGCATCACGCTCAACGACGTCCTCGAAGGCGTTGAAAAAGACATCGAGTTCACACGGCAGGACACCTGCGAAACCTGCAGCGGCACCGGCGGAAAACCCGGCACCCAGCCACAGACCTGCATCACCTGTGGCGGCGTCGGACAGGTCCAGCAGCAGGGCTTTGGCGGCATGTTCCGCATGGTCTCCACCTGCCCGGCCTGCGGCGGTGCCGGCAAGAGCTACCGCGACAAGTGCACCACCTGCAAGGGCGAAGGCCGACAACCCAAGAAGGTCAAGCTCAGCGTCAAGATCCCCCAATGCATCCGCGACGGACAAGCCATCCGCATCCAGGGCGAGGGCGAGCCGGGCCAGCACACCGCCGCCGGCTCCGGCCCGCGCGGAGACCTGCATGTCGTGATCCGTGTCGAGCAGCACGAACTCTTTACCCGCGAAGACGACCACCTCGTCCTGCGTATGCCCATCAGCTTCGGCCAGGCAGCGCTGGGCGCGACCCTCAAGGTGCCCACACTTGATGGCGAAACCGAACTGAGCCTCAACCCCGGCACGCAGCACGGCGACCTCTTCCGCATCAAGAGCCAGGGCCTGCCCAACCTCCGCGGTGGTCGGCGCGGCGACCTCATCGTCGCGGTGCTCATCGAAGTGCCCAAAAAACTCACCGCCAAACAAAAAGAACTACTACGCGCCTACGTGGCGACCGAAGAACACCAGGACATGCCCACCCACAAGGGCTTCTGGAACAAGATCAAAGACTACCTCGGCTGAGATGTACAGGTGGGACAGGCCTCTTGCCTGTCACGAAGGGTGAAACACGATGAACAACGACGAGCAGAATCAAGCAGAAAACGGCGACTTTTTCGACCTCAGCGACGCCGATCAATTCGACGCCCAGGGCGAACCCGTAATCGAACACGCCGAGCAGGAAGCGCAGTCGCAGGAGCAAGGCCTGCTCAAGCGCCTGCAAGTCGAGCGCGACGAGCTCGAGTCAAGGCTGCTGCGGGTCTCGGCCGACTATCAGAACTTCGCCCGCCGGGCCCAGCAGAACGTCAACGCCGCAGTCGAACACAAGATCATGGACATGGCCCGCGCGCTGGTGACGGTGATGGACCACTTCGATCGCGCGCTGGACGTCAACAACAAGACCGACGCCGCCGGCGTCTTGCAGGGTGTCACGATCGTTCACGACGAACTGCTCTCGATGCTCAAGCGATTCGGGATCGAACGCCTGAGCGTCCAGCCCGGCGCCGAGTTCGACCCCGTCCGCCACGAGGCCCTGCTGCGTCAGCCCTCAGCCGAGATCGCCTCCAACCACGTGACGATGCAGCTGCAGCCCGGCTACGTGCTGGGCGACAAGGTCATCCGACCGGCCCAGGTCGCCGTGGCGGAATAGGAATCAAGTTTGATTTAGTGAAGTTCGATGTGGTGAAGTATCGAGCCACCCACATATTGATGCCCTAACTTCACCAAGTCAAACTTCACCCAATCGGACTTTAACAATGCCCACCTACGAGTACCTCTGCGACGCCTGCGAACACGCCTTTGAAGAGTTCCAGTCCATCACCGCTGCTGCGCTGAAGAAGTGCCCCGAATGCGGCAAGAACAAGCTCCGCCGACTCATCGGCACCGGCGCGGGCATCATCTTCAAAGGCTCGGGCTTTTACGAAACCGACTACCGCAGCGACAGCTACAAAAAGTCTGAAAAAGCCGACAGCGACGCGAAGCCCGACAAGTCAGACAAAGCTGAAAGCAAGAGCGAGACCAAGAGCGAATCAAAAAGCGAATCGAAGAGCGAAGCCAAGAGCGAGACAAAAAGCCAATCCAAGAGCGAGAGTAAACCTCAGAACAAAAGCTCGCGCAAGACCAAACAGTCCGAATAGTCCATCCCGCTTTGGTCGTAAGATAACACAACGAAGCGACGCGGCTTAGCCGCGCAACGAAGCGACATCGCACCGGCTCGTTGCACCCGGCTTTACGGCGACGCTTGCTCTTGCTCTTTCTGCTTGACGACCTGTTCGACCCACCCCGGCAGCCCCTTCTTCAGGTCTTCCAGAAACGTCGGCTTCACCCCGCCGTAGACCTCGACGATCTTGCCATCGACCACCACCAGCGTCCGCGGGATCGTCGGCAGGCCGAGCTTGAGGGCAAGCTGCGTGTCGGGGTTTAAGAGCACCGGCACATCGACCTTGCGGCCAGCGGTTTTCTCAAGCGCCTCAAGCCATTTGGGCATCGACTCGCCCGTCTCGCCGATCGCCACGGCAAATACCGCGACCGGCAACTCCTGCTCCTTGGCCCAGCCAGAAAAATCCGACAACGCCGGCAGGTCCAGCACGCTCGGCCGAGTCCAACTCGCAAAACACTCCACTACGACTACACCCTTGTCGAGCTTCGACAGGTTGATCTTCTCGTCAGTGCCCAAGCGCTCCAACTCGAGATCAGGCAGCGATTGGCCGATGAGCGTGCCGCCTTGGCCCTGCTGCCCGCCGGC
>JBGSTE010000144.1:0-8160 GCA_041736655.1 Phycisphaeraceae bacterium
GGAATCCTTAAAAAACAAGGGCAAACGATCACGGTGGTCGACACGGTGCCGCCGGAGGATGTGCTCTCGATCAATAACCCACAGCAGCTCGCGGAGGTGGACCAGATCCTCCGCGCGCGGTTGGGCATGCCGGTGAACACAGGAGCCAGCGCATGAGTGCCGCCGACGCCGACGCCATCAAGATCTTCCACGGCCGGGCCAGCCGGGAGCTTTGCGAGCGCATCTGCAATTACCTCGAACTGCCCATCGGTAAAGGCGGGACGCGCAAGTTCCCCGACGGCGAGCTGCTGGTGAAGATTGACGAAGACGTGCGCGGGCGCGATTGCTACGTCGTGCAGTCCACGCACGACCCGGTCAACGCGCACCTGATGGAGCTTCTGATCTACATCGACACGCTCAAGCGTGCCTCGGCCGGGCAGATCACCGCGGTGATCCCGTACTTCGGCTACGCGCGTCAGGACCGCAAGGATGAGGGCCGAACACCCATCACCGCCAAGCTCGTCGCCAACCTCATCACCGCCGCCGGTGCCAACCGCGTGCTGGCGATGGACCTGCATGCGGCGCAGATCCAGGGCTTTTTCGATATCCCCGTGGACCACCTCAACGCCGGGCCCGTACTGCTGGACTATTTCCTGAAACTGCGTGACGCCTCGCCGCGTGACGTCGTGATGGCCAGCCCCGATGTGGGAAACGTGAAGATGGCTGCGGGCTTCGCCGACGCCCTGGGCCTGGACATCGCCATCATCGACAAACGCCGAAAGAGCGGCACCGATGTCGACGCCGCGCACCTCATCGGCGACGTCAAGGGCAAGGACGTCTTCATGATCGATGACATGATCTCCACCGCCGGCACGGTCGCCAACGCCGCACGCATGCTCAAGGATTACGGCGCACAGACCATCACCGTCGGCTGCACGCACGCGGTGCTCGTAGGCATCGCCATGGAACGCATCAACGAAGCGCCCATCGACCGCCTGGTCGTCACCGATACCATCCCCGATGGCGAACGCTGCGACCCCATCCGCAGCAAGCTCACCGTCCTCTCGGTCGCCGACCTCATCGGCGAAGCCATCCACCGCATCCACCACAACCGCAGCGTCAGCTCCCTGCTCCAGGCCTTCGGCGGAAAACGCTGAACCCAAAAGGCCAGCCCGCTTCAGCGGGATGGCGAACTATAGCAAACTCCAACCTTCGCAAACAAACAAACAAACGAACACAAAACCGCAACGAAAGGAAACCCCACCATGAGCACCACCGCAATCCCGACCCTCGACGTTCAAACCCGCGGCCGCATCGGCTCACGCTACGCCAAGCGCGATCGTGAGCAGGGCCTGATCCCCGCCGTCATCTACGGCCACAAGGAAGAGCCGGCCCACGTCACCCTCCATGCCAAGACCTTCACCGACCTCCTGCACCACGAAGTTCACATCATCGACGTGACCCTCGACGGCAAGAGCCAGCACACACTCATCAAGTCCGTGCAGTGGGACACCTTCGGCATCAACATCATCCACGTCGACCTCGAACGCGTCGACCTCTCCGAGACCGTCGAAGTCGACGTCGAACTGGTCCTCACCGGCCAGCCCGTCGCCCTCAAGCAGGCCGGCACCGTGCTCGACCACCCCACCACGATGGTCACCATCAGCTGCCGTGCCGACTCGATCCCCTCGCACCTGGAGCACGACATCACCAACCTGCCCCTGGGCAAGACGCTCACCGTCGCCGACCTCACGCCGCCTGCGGGCATCAAGATCGTCATGCCCCCCGAGCAGATGATCTGCCAGATCGCCGGCGTCAAGGAAGAAGTCATCGCCGCACCGGCCGAGACCGATGCCGCCGCCGAGCCGCAAGTCATCAGCAAGGGCAAGGAAGAAGACAAGGACTAAGTTTTTTCACGCTGTCCGCAGCGTGTTTGAACTCCTCCCCCTCCGAGGGGGAGGCCGGGTGGGGGTGACGATTCTTCTGCAACTCAAGATGCACACGTCCAGCCACACACCGCCCCGCACTCAACTGCGGGGCTTTTTCATATCATGCCCACAACGCCCAACTTCTAACTCCTGACTCCTAACTCCTACACCATGAAACTCATCGTCGGCCTGGGCAACCCCGGCCCCGAATACAGCAAGACCCGCCACAACGTCGGCTTCATGCTCGTCGACCGGCTTGCCATGCGCCACAACCTGTCGGCCGCCAAGCACAAGTTCCACGCGGGCATCCTCGAAGGCGAGCTACTTGTGGGTCAGCCGATGCGCTCGGAAAAATGCATCCTCATGCAGCCGACGACGTATATGAACCGCTCGGGCCTGGCCGTCGCCGAGGCGATGACCTTCTACAAGCTCGACCCCGCGACCGACCTGATGGTCCTCGTCGACGATCTCGCGCTCAACTGCGGCGTCATCCGCCTCCGCGGCGAAGGCTCGGCCGGCGGCCACAACGGCCTGTCCGACATCCAACGCGCCCTGGGCACCACCCAATACGCACGCCTCCGCATCGGCATCGACCCCCGCGGCATGGCCAAGCAAAGCGACTACGTCCTGAGCAAGTTCACCGACGACCAGTGGGAAAAAGTCGACCCCGCCCTGGACAAGGCCGTCAAGTGCATCGAGAGCTGGTTGGCCGACGGGCTGGAAAAGACGATGAGTGTGTTTAATGCGAAGGATTGACTTGCGTGGTCTTCTGGCCAGACAACGCGCAGTTGATTTTTAATAGATCTAATTCGTGATAGACCTGCAACAGTCTTGACTGCTTACCTCCAGGCTTTTCAATCATCAGCCACCGGCTGGGCGGCCCCGGCAGCGTCCCGCCCATCGATGTGGGTTGAGGCAGGCGCAAAGTCTGACATGTCAACCGGACGCCGCAACCGATCCGCCAGACGCGTTGTGGGATCAGAAGGCCTTGCTCGGCCCGGTACATCTTGCGGAAGGAAGCGACAAAGAAAATCGCAACCAAGCCAGCAAGGATGACAATGGTCATCGGGAATCGCTTTCCATCTGGCGTGCCAATAACCTGCGACAAGACGGCGATCAATAACGAAGCCAAAGCGATATAACCCGCGAAGAAGATGCATATGCCCAACAAAGGTTTCAGCGACATCCGCCGAAACAGAATCACCCGCCCACGCCATCTTCGCCATTCGTATCGGGTATGGTTGATCTGCTCTGCCACACTAACAGTGTACACAGCGTCGTTTGTAGATTATGAAAAAACAAGGCAGCGATTTCACGCCCCCGCGAGTTGGGCCTCGTGTTGCAGGAGCATTTCGTAGAGCTGCTCGGCGGAGGTCGCGTGTTTGACTGCTTCGCGGAAGGTGTCGTCGGTGAGCATCCGGCTGATCTTGGCCAGGGCCTGGATGTGCGGGCCGGTCTGGTCGGCGGGGCTTGCCAGGAGGAGGATGAGCTGGACGGGCTTGCCGTCGATGGCGCCGAACTCGATGGGCTGAGCGGGGATGCCGATGGCCATGTGCAGGTCGCGGAGGCAGCCGGTCTTGCCGTGGGGGATGCCGATGCCGTGGCCGATGCCGGTCGTGCGGGTCTGCTCGCGTTGCCAGACGGCGTCCTTGAGCTGTTGAACTTCGCTGACGGCGCCGGCCTGTGCCAGGAGGTCGACGAGTTCAAAGAGCGCCGCCTTCTTGTCGGTGGAGACAAGCGGGATCTTGATGCAGGCGGGGCTGAGGATCTCGGTCAGACGCATCGTTACACCTGGAGCGGCTGGGCTGGCCACTGGTCCACGCGGGCCAAATGGAATCCTTAAAGATACCCCACGCCCCAGCCGGCGACAAGCCGCGAGCCGAAATCGTTGCGGTTAGGATAAGGCCATGAAACAGATCCTGTGCCATCTCCTGCTGTGGACCTGTGCATTGCAGGGGTTTGCAACTCAAGCGCCACAGCCCGCGAGCCGGCCCAATGTCCTCTTGATGATCGCGGACGACCTCGCAGCCAACGCCCTGGGCTCCTACGGCAACACGCAGGCCCGCACGCCCAACCTCGACGCCCTGGCCAAGCGCGGCACCGTCATGGACCGTGCCTACTGCCAGTACCCCGTCTGCGGCCCAGCCCGCGCGGCCCTACTCACCGGCCTCTACCCCCAGCAGAACAAAGTCACCGGCAACAACGACAAGGACACCCTCACCGACACGCTGGGCCAGCACCCCACACTCCCGCAATACTTCAAGTCCAACGGCTACACCACCGTGCGCCTCGGCAAGCTCTACCACATGGGCGTGCCCGGCGACATCACCGCGGGAGCCAACGGTGCAGACCACCCCGCTTCGTGGTCCATGCGCTACAACCTCAAGTCACCCGAGTGGATGACGCCCGGCCCGGTGCAGATACTCTCCAACGAAAAACTCAACAAAGACCCGGACAAGCACTACGGCCTGGGCTTCGGCACAGCCTTCTACGTCGTTGAAGCAGAAGGCGACGGCAGCGACCAGCACGATGTCAAGGCAGCAGACAAGGCGATCGAGCTACTCGGCGGAGAACTCAAGGATAAGCCGTTTTTCCTCGCTGTCGGATTCGTGCGTCCGCACGTGCCGCTCGTTGCCCCGCGGAAGTTCTTTGAGCCTTTTGATGCAGTCAAGCTGCTTCTGCCTGACCGGGTTGATAATGACCTGGCTGATATCCCACGCGCAGGGGTATTCCGCTTGGGCGCACGAACGGGTACCGACTCGGATGAGAAACGCAAGGAGGTGTTGCGTGGCTACTACGCCAGCGTGTCGTTCATGGATGCGCAGGTCGGCCGAGTGCTCGCTGAGCTTGACAAGCAGGGCCTGGCGAAGAACACGATCGTGATTTTTCTTTCGGATCACGGCTACCACCTGGGTGAGCACGACTTCTGGCAGAAGATGAGTTTGCACGAGGAGTCGGTGCGAGTCCCGCTGATTGCGGCGGGGCCGGGGATCGAGCCGGGCCAGCGCTGGCCCGGGCTGGTCGAGGCGGTGGATATTTATCCAACGCTGTGCCTGATGGCGGGTTTGCCGATCCCCAAGACGTGTTCAGGGACGCTGCTGTATGGCATGAAGGACGACCCGAAGCAGTCCGCGTACAGCATGTGCCGAGGCGGCCACCTGCTGCGGACCAAAGACTGGGCGTACATGCGCTATGCCGACGGGTCGGAGGAGTTGTATGACATGCAGAAGGACCCCAGGCAATATTGGAACCTGGCGGGGGATGCGGGGTCTGAGGACAATCTTCAAACGATGCGTGATCTACTTGCTGCAAGGCTCAAGGAGATTCAGCCGTGAGGATGTGATCACCGCACCGGGCTTTGTTGGGCTTGTTCATCCGGGGCGAGTTCGAAGTATGAGTTACCGATCATCATGAAATGAACAGCTTCGCCTTGACCGGTTGACAACAGAACCGACATGTATTTGTCTCTGTCTTTGACCGGGTGAGACAGAGGCAGGTCGTAGTGCGAATTGGTGAAGCGGTAGCCATTGGCGACCAAGGGACCGACGTAGGGATAGGCCTGAACCCAGTGGTTGCCAAACTCCTCTCGGCCCCACCGCGACCAGACAACCTGCACGCCGGTGCCCTGGCGATCGACAAGGTACTGGTTAGCTCGCTCGATTTCATCATCTGACCAGGGCCCGCCGGGCGGGGTGATCCTGTTGGGCGGGACCGATGTACGGATCGAAGCAAGATGCACCATGCCGACCTTGAATGGTCCGGCATACGAATCAAAGAGCAGCACAAGCGAGTTGGCGTAGCGTGGCCCGGGGTCACCAACTGCCTTCACAAGCGGACCGCCCTCGCACAAGTAACGTCCTGTTGCGTCCAGTTTTTCCTGCACGAACGCGGTCGCATCGAGCCATTCATCGTCAGCACCCCATGCCGCCCAACGCAGCGTGACTCCTTCTGCCGTGATGGGTGCTGTGGTGTCCAGTCTAAGAACAGCGGGTTGCGGCTCCGGTGCAATGATGGTTACTGCAGCAGGTTCTGGCTCTTTAACACTCGTTGGCGCAGCGCCTTGTGTTTTTTGATCCGTTTGATCCTCTGTGGAATCGTTACAGCCAAAGCCGATGATGCATAGCAACCAGAGTGCGATGATCCTGTTCGTTAGAAACATATACAATCCCCTATATCAAAAGCCCGCTGAGTTGCCGACGGTGCCACGTTGTGACAGGACTTACCGCTTGGATGCAATCCTACCCGAATTGATTCAGATCACCAATCGACTGCGAACCGCTTGCGGACGGCTGCGTTTTGCCCAGCCGATCACGCATGTCTACAACCCGCTGGATTACGCGTGGGCAATGCATGAAGCGTTCCTCTCGCGCTTCGGCGGCGGCCGCAAGAACGTGTTGTTCCTGGGCATGAATCCCGGGCCCTGGGGCATGGCGCAGACGGGCATCCCCTTCGGTGAAGTCGCGGCGGTTCGGGACTATCTCCAGATCGACGCGCCGATCAAACGGCCCAAGAACGAGCACCCCAAGCGCCCGATCGAGGGGCTGGCTTGTAATCGGTCGGAGGTTTCGGGGCGAAGACTGTGGGGCTTGATTGCCGAGCGTTGGCCGGTGCCTGCGGATTTTTTCATAGAGCACATGGTGGTGAACTATTGCCCGCTGGTGTTCATGGAGGAAAGCGGCAAAAACTTCACGCCCGACAAGTTGCCGATGGCTGAACGTGCGGCGCTGGAGAAAGTTTGCGATGCACACCTGCGGTCACTGGCGGAAGTCTGGCAGCCGCGGTGGGTCATTGGCGTAGGCGGGTTTGCCGAGCAGTGTGCCAGGCGGGCGCTCGACGACATGCCGGTGAGCTTCGGCCGAATGCTGCACCCCTCGCCCGCCAGCCCCGCAGCCAACCGCGGGTGGGCCCAGCAGGCGGAGAAGCAGATGATCGAGATGGGGCTGTGGTCGTGAAATGTATTTGGCTCACGCAAAGGCGCGAAGGCGCTAAGCAAGGCTTATCGCGTCCACAGATTTCTCAGATAACACAGATCAATGCCAGTCATGGAAAACTTGAGCTGCCCTTGATGGCAAGTTTCATATCTGTGCCATCTGTGCAATCTGTGGATAACAATGCCTTGGATTGCCTTGCCTAACGCCTCTGCGACTTTGCGTATGACTCAAATCACGTCCAAGACAACTCGCACAATCCCCGCTAAAATCACCTGAACATGAGCGAGAACACCACCCCTACTCTCTGCCGGCTCGCCCTCGAAGACGGCAGCGTCTTCACCGGCACGGCTTTCGGCGATACCTCCCCACGCTGCGTTGAGGGCGAGGTCTGCTTCAACACCTCCATGGTCGGCTACCAGGAAATCCTCACCGACCCGTCCTATGCCGGGCAGATCATCACGATGACCTACCCGCTCATGGGCAACTACGGCACATCCGACGGCGACCTCGAATCCACCCGCGCCCACTGTGCAGGCTTCGTCGTCCGCGAACTGGCTCATGCCGCCAGCAACTACCGATCAACTGCAAAACTAGAGCAGTGGCTCGCTTCGCAGGGGCTCGTGGGCATCACCGGCATCGACACCCGAGCGCTGACCCGCAAGCTTCGTGTGACCGGCGCGATGAACGGTGTCCTCTGCACCGACCCCAGCAAGTCGGATGCGCAGCTTGTGCAGTTGGCAAAGAACTCGGTAGGACTAGTCGGTCGCAACCTCGCCAAGACCGTCAGCCGATCCACACCGATCGTGTGGGATGAAGACCTGGGCAACTGGTCGCCTTTGCAGGGCACGATCGCCAGGCCCGCCAACAAGCTCCGCGTCGTCGCGCTGGACTGCGGCGCCAAGCTCAACATCCTGCGGAACCTCGTCGACTCGGGCTGCGAAGTGACGGTGCTGCCCTATGACGCCAGCCCGGCACAAATCCTCGAGCACAAGCCCGATGGCCTGTTCATTTCCAACGGTCCCGGCGATCCCGCGGCCGTAGAGCCGACGATCGACCACCTCAAGCAACTCCGCGGCAAGCTGCCGACGTTTGGCATCTGCCTGGGCCATCAACTGCTGTCACTCGCGATGGGCGCAAAAACCTACAAGCTCAAGTTCGGCCACCGCGGCGGCAACCAGCCCGTGCAGAACCTGGGCACCGGCAAGGTCGAGATCACCAGCCAGAACCACGGCTTCGCGGTCGATGTCGACACGCTGAAAAAAGTCGGCGGCCAGCCCACGCACATGAACCTCAACGACCAGACGCTCGAGGGCTTCCGCCAC
>JBGSTE010000176.1:0-6659 GCA_041736655.1 Phycisphaeraceae bacterium
GCGTGCCCGTCGCCGCGTCTGGGCATGCCTTTTCCCTTGAGCCGTAGCTTGGCACCGCTGGAGGTGCCCGGCGGGATCGTCAACGAGACCGTGCCGTCCATCGTGGGGACGTCGGCCTTGCCGCCCAGCGCCGCGGTGTAAGGCGCGATGCGGACCGTCGTCGTCAGGTCGCCGTTGGCGCTTAGTTCATAGCGCGGGTCGCTGGCGACATTGATTTTCAGTAGTAGGCCATGCTCTTTGAGGCGCAGCTTCGTGCCGGTGGTGGTGCCGCGGGGGATCTTGACGTCGATGGTCTGTTCGCCGCGCGGGCCCTGGAGGCGCAGTTGTCGTGTCGAGCCGTAGTACGCCTCGGTGAGCGAGACGTTCAGGTCGTGGGTTTGCTCGCTTGGGGGCGACGGTTCGCCGGGGTTTTCAAAGCGGTGTCCACCGCCGGTGGAGTTGCCGGACGCTCGGCCGCTGAAGAGGTCTTCGAATGATGCTCCGCCGCCGCCGCGCGCGCCTTGGCCAAAGAACATTTCAAAGAAGTCGCTGAACCCGCCGCCGGCTCCGGAGGAATTGAAGCTGAACCCGCCGGGGCCTTGTCGGAACTGGCCGCCAAAGTCCGGCGAGGGCTCGAAGGATTGGCCCTGCTGCCAATTAGCGCCCAGGCGGTCGTACTTCTCGCGCTTGTCCTTGTCGGAGAGGACTTCGTAGGCCTCGTTGATGCGTGAGAAGGTTTCAGCGGCGTTGGGGTTGTCCTTGTTCTTGTCCGGGTGGTGCTTGCTGGCGAGCTTGCGGTAGGCGCGCTTGATGTCCTCTGCCGAGGCGGATCGCTCGACGCCCAGGGTCTTGTAGTAGTCTTCAAACTTCAGGGCCATGGGTTCTCCTGCTGGTTTTCAAGCAAAGAACGGGCCGGGCGAACAAGATATAAATTCAGTTAAATCAGCGAAATAACGCGAATCACCCGATCCGGCGAGTGCCAAACTGACAGCCACCGGCGATTCTGCCGCCATCAACGCGCTATTTCTCGCGGGGCTGACTGACCTTCTCGGCGGGCTTATCGGACTTCGAGCACCTGGCCGGCGCGGTCGAGTTGTTCGCGGAGCTGGGTGTAGTCCACCGCCTGCACGGGTACGTTGTTTTGGATCGCCAGGATCGCGGCGTAGGCGGCGCTTTCGCTGAGGGCCATGAACACCGGCTCCATGCGGATCGAGCCGTGCGCCACGTGCGAGGCCGAGAGACACACGGGCACGAACAGGTTTTCACACTCGCCGGTGCATGGCACGATCGACTGGTAGGAGATGCCGTAGGGCTTTGGCGGGACGCGCCAGATGACGCCGTCGCGTCGGACGTGGCCTTGCTCGTTGACGAAGTACTGGACAGCGTGCGAGTCCATGCCGAAGGAGCCCGGGGCCACGGGGTCGCTGACTTTCCGCTGGCCCATGCAGTTGGCCTGGGTCATGACGTAGTTGGAGACCATGCGGCGGGCCTCGCGGATGTAGATCATGTAGGGCCAGCCGCCGTTGTCTTTGAATTCATCCTTGGGTAGTCCAAAGGTTTTGGCCTTCTCGCGGATCGCCTGGGGCACGCGGTCGCTGTTGGCCAGCGTCCAGAAGAAGCCGAGGGTGTAGGTCTTGTGGGCCTGTTCGATTTCGAGCCGCTTCTCGTAGCTGGCCTCGGGGTAGTCCCAGTTCGCGCCGGCGTAGTCGGTGCCCACTGCTTCCTTGGAGTTCCAGTCGACCTTTTTTCCTTCACCGGCAAGTGGTTCGATCAGCGCGGGCATGCGGGTATCGCCCGCATCAAAGTTGCGCAGGAGTAGTTCGTGGTCGATCTCGCGGTAGCCTTTGGGCTTGTCAATGGGGATCGCGTTGTCGGGGTTGGTCGTCAGGCAGACGCGGTAGTTGTAGGCCTGGATCTTGCGGTCACCTTGGCCGTTGGTGAGGTTGTCGATCTTAAAGACATAAGGCAGGAGCCCGCTGCTCGGATCACCCTCAACAACATACGGATCGACCGGGACGATGAAGTGGTCCTTGTCTTTTTGCGTGTAGTGCGTTCGCGGGTTCGTGTCACCGCGCCTGACGCCGGCCAGGTCTTCGTTGTACTGTGCTTCGCTCTCCCGGCCGACGGTGTAGGTCACGTTCGCCGCGGCCATGAGATCGCCGACATACGTCGCGTCGATGAACATTCTGCCGTGATAGGTCTTGCCGCTGAGCGTGGTGATCGAGGTGATGCGCTTGCCGTCCATGGCAACGCCCTTGCCCGGTCGGCGATCCAGCAGCTCGTTGAAGACGACAGGCACCTCCGCGTCGGCGACGAGCTTGTCGAACACCGCCTGGCCGGTGTGGGGCTCGAAGCTGCGGACAAAGTCCTGTTTGTAGGTAAGGGCGATCGCATCATAAAACTCCGAGGCGATGCCGCCGAAGGTCTTGCGCTGGCCCAGGAAGTCGGTGGCACCCAGGCCGCTGGCGCTCATGCCGCCCAGGAAGTTTGTGGGGTTGACGAGGATGACGGACTTGCCCTGTCGCTTGGCGGCCACTGCGGCGGTGACTGCACCGGACGAATCGCCGTAGACGACCAGGTCGTAAACGGCCTGCTCCTTAGGCTGGGCCGATGCGCATCCGCACAGCAGCAACAACAAAACAAGCACACACAGCAGGTTGGCGATCTTCATGGTCGGCACAGGCCTCGGGGTTATTCATTTACTCGCTGACGGGCTTCTTGGCCGGGGTTGCTAAATCATCGAACGCCTGTTGCAGCAACGCGCGCTCCGCCCGCTCGCGCGGGCTTAATTCGCTGGTGATCGGCGGGGCCTCTGCGTCGGCGATGCCGACCACCGGGCGAAACTCTCCCTTGTTGTTCAGGATGAAGCCACTGCTGCGAATGTGGCGCGACGACTTGTCCTGTACGTGAACCCACTGGCGTGGATGGCCCGCCTGTCCCGTGAGTTGTGGCAGAAAGCTTCGGCCGTGGATGGAGGCTTCGGGCAGGGGCGCGCCGCCGATCTCGCAGAGCGTCGGGAATAAGTCGGAAAAATCAATCAGGTCGTCACACCGCGTGCCCGCCTTCACGTGCCCGGGCCAGCGCACCATCAGCGGGACATGCGTGCCGCGATCGGTCATCGTGCCCTTACCGCCCTGCACGGGTTGGCCTTCGCCATCGCCCCAGCGGTGGGTCAGGTCGCGGTCCGTGCCGTTGTCCGCGAGGAAAATCAGCACGGTGTTGTCCGCGACGCCCGCATCGTCGAGCGCCTGCATCAACTGCCCGACCTGCTTGTCCACGTACGCCACCATGTCCGGGAAATACTTCGGGTCGCCCTTGCTGTTGCTCTTGTTTTCCGCCAGCACGTAGGACTTGTCTTCGCTGTCGGGCGTGGGTACCCAGGGGAAGTGTGGCAGGAGGCAGGTGTAGTAGGCGAGAAAAGGCTTGTTTTCCTTGGCGTTTTGACGGATGAAGTCGATGAGGAACTCGGCGTCGACGTCCGGACCGTAGCGGTCTTTGATCTGCTCGGCGATGACGGTGCCGTTGCGTTTAAAGTGCGGCTCGTGGTACCGGCGTGTGCGTTCGCCGGCCGCGTTGAAGATCTGCCAGCACTGGTACTGGCCAAAGCCAAAGTCGTTGACGGTGTCGCGCTGGTGCAGGAACGAAAGCTGCCACTTGCCGGCGATCGCGGTCGCATAGCCAGCCTGCTTGAGCTGGCGCGCAAAGCTCGGCTGATCGGTGTGCAGGTAGAGGTCGCTGTGCAGATTCAAATCATAGATCACCTCGCGGATTCCGTTCTGAAAGGGATAGCGCCCGGTCAAGAGCGACGCACGCGAGGGCGAGCAGTACGGGTTGGAGAAGCAGTTGTTGAACACCATGCCCTGCGCGGCGAGCTTGTCGAGGTTGGGCGTGGTGTGCGACAGCCCGCCATAGGTGGACAGGCACTCGATGCCCAGGTCGTCGGCCAGGAAGATGAGGATGTTGGGTTTGTCAGCCTGTTGGGCATGTGCCGAAGCAGACAGACAGACAACCGCCAGGGCAACAGCGAAAAGCAGGGCGGGCATGATGCGTCGCATGAAATCCTCCATTAAATCCCAAGGCAACATTACAATCGTTCAGATGAAGATACCGCAATACCTGGCGTTTGGAACATACCTCTGTCTGGCGATCATCATGTTGTCGGCCTGCGCCGCGGCTGACGTCGTGCAACAGCCGACCTCCACGCAGGCAAAGCCGGGCGACCAGCCGTCGGCGAACGCCCAGCTGCGGCCGGATGTCATCGTCTATGGCTCAACGCCCGGCGGGTTCTGCGCCGCCATCGCCGCGGCGCGCGAGGGCGCATCGGTCGTCCTCATCGAACCCACCAGCCACGTCGGCGGCTTATCAACCGGCGGGCTCTCGCACTGCGACTCGAACCAGATGGTCCGCTCGACGGTCATGGGCCTCTTCGACGAGTGGCACACCCGCATCGTCAAGAACTACACCGATCGCGGCCTGCCCGCACCCTACGACCCGACGAAGAAAGACACCGAGCGCTGGACCTTTGAGCCCCACGTGGCGATGCGCGTGACGATGCAGATGCTCGAGGAGGCGAAGGTGATCGTGCTTAAGGGCTGCATCCTGAAAACCGTTGAAAAACAAGGCCCGCGGATCACCGGGCTGAGGATGGATTACAACGGCGATTTTCATATCGCGGCCAAGGTCTACATCGACGGCACGTACGAGGGCGACCTCATGGCGGCGGCGGGGGTGGACTGGACGATCGGCCGCGAGGGCAGGGAGGCCTACAACGAATCGCTGGCGGGCAGGCAGTACCCCAAGAAGCTGATGAACATCAACGGCTTTGACGACGCGGGTAAGCCGCTGCCCTTGGTCACAGCCGATGCGCGGGGCGATGACGCGGCGGGCGATGCGGGCGTCATGACATACAGCTTCCGCCTGTGCCTGACGAGCGACCCGGCCAAGCGCGTGCCGATGCCCGAGCCGACGAACTATGACCCGGCCCGGTTCGAGATCGTCCGCCGATACCTCAAGTCCGGCGCAAACGCCAACGACGTGCGCTTTGATCTGTACCCCCTGCCGGGCGGCAAACTCGACGGCAACAACTCCATCGGCGGGCAGTTCTCCATCGGCCTCATCGGCGGCGGCAACGACTGGCACAGCGCCGACCCGGCGAAGCGACAACAGATCTGGGAAGAGCACAAGCAGTACACGCTGCAGTTCATCCACTTTTTAAAGAACGACCCGGCGGTGCCCGCGGGCATCAAAAAGAAGTACGCGGACCTGGGCCTGTGCAAGGACGAGTTCGCCGAGTTTGGCCACTTTTCGCCGGCGCTGTACGTCCGCGAGTCCCGGCGAATGAAAGGCCAATACGTCATCAGCCAGAAGGACATCCTGCAAGAGCCGGCCAAGGAAGACCCGATCGCGATCTCCTCGTTCCCGATCGATTCGCACGATGTCCGCCGCATCGCGCTGAAGGATGGAGGCGTCATCAACGAGGGCACGATTTTTCCGGTGCGTGTGAAGGATCAGCGTTATGGGTATGCGTATCACGTGCCGTACCGCGCGGTGTTGCCTGAGCGTGAGCAGTGCGAGAACCTGCTGGTGCCGGTGGCGCTGTCGTGTACGCACGTGGCGATGTCGTCGCTGCGGATCGAGGGGGCGTGGATGGTGATCGGGCAGGGCACGGGTGTGGCCGCGGCGCTGGCCGCTAAGCAGGGCGCTGCGGTGCAGGATGTTCCTTACGCGAAGCTGCGTGAGCGACTACTCGCGCAGGGGCAGGTGTTGGAGCTGCCGGGCCAGTAATATCCGGCAGGCTCGGCCGTCGATCCCGTTGACCCACAACCCCTTTTTTTACAACCATGAATAACACCCGCCGATCGTTGTCGATCCCCCTGTTTTGCCTGTTGCCGGCCGTCGGCCTCGTGAGCGGCTGCTCGACCACCGGCCCATCGCAGCCGGAGATGGTTTATTTCGCCGCTGCCGAGGACCAGGCGCTGCCCAAGGGTGCGCGCTTCAACCCGGTTCAGAAGGACATCGAGGGCTGGACGGTATCGATCGAGCCGTCGCTCTTGCCCGGCGGCGAGTTTGCTGAGGAAGGCGAACAGGCGATCAAGATGCTCGCCAACCACCTGCAGCGGATCGTGATCCTCCTGCCCAAGGAACGGCTCGCCGAGATGCGGACGATCGGCATCTGGCTCGAGCACCACCACCCAGAGCTGGGCGCGATGCAGTACCACCCCAGCAAGCAGTGGCTGATCGGGCAGGGCCACGACCCACGGCTGGAGAAGAAGGTGCACATCCCCCACGCCGCCGCGCTCAGCTCGCGCGGCCAGATGCTCAAGCACCCGGCGGTCATCCTGCACGAACTGGCCCACGCGTATCACGACCAGGTGCTGGGCTTCGAGGACCCGCGAGTCATCAAGGCCTACGACAACGCGATGCAGAAGAAGCTCTACGATAAGGTCATGCTCTACACCGGCCAGGAGGTCCGCCACTACGCGACCACCAACCACAAGGAGTATTTCTCGGAGATGACCGAGTCCTACTTCTACCGCAACGACTTTTACCCCTTCGTCCAGGGCGAACTCAAGCAGTACGACCCGACCAGCTACGAACTGATGGAACAGATCTGGGGCCCGCTGCGGTAACGCAACGGCATGATTCTTTTGATCTGATTCAATCGTGACTTAGCCGCCGGG
>JBGSTE010000192.1:0-2428 GCA_041736655.1 Phycisphaeraceae bacterium
TCAGCGATCTGCGCCCCGTCTTCGCCGACACCCCCGCCTCGCTCGACGAGCCGACGGACCTGATCACGCTGGGCATTAACAAGCCCGACTCGGCCTACGAGCTCTACGCCCAGATCAACCCCTACCGCGCCAGCATCCACCGCGTCTACCTGCCCAAGGTCAAGGCCCGGGTCGACAGCGACGAGCCTTACCTCCTGCTCGAACCGGTCAGCTACGACCTGGGCGAAGCGAACTACCCGGAGATCGGCTCGTACGCCGCGCGAACGATCAACATCAACGGGATCACCGTCGCGCTGGCCAGGCAAGACCCGCAGACCAAGCAATGGTTCGGCGGCTGGACAGTGAAGTCCACCACGCAGGACTCGGCGACCCTGTCGCTGACGATTCAGGGCGGCCCGCAGGACGCGCCGGTCGATGTGCTCCGCATCACGCGGACCTTCCGCATCGCGCCCGGCTCAAACACCCTCGAACTCGACCAGCGCATCGAGAACCTCACCGACCAGACCCTCAAGGTCCAGTGGGAACAACTCGCCCAAGGCGATGTCCACCACGAAACCAACGACTACCTCCGTGGCCGAAGCCTCCACTACGTCACCGGCTACTTCAAGGAAAAATTCGACCCGGACCACTTCTCCATCTACGTCGATGACGGCTTCATCGCCCGGCCTGACCTCATCAGCGACCTCAAGTACGGCAAGACGGACAACTGGAAATCCATCTGGCCAAACCCGCAGGTCAAGCGAGAGGACAAGCTGCTGGCTTGGCTGGCGTCGGAGAACCGCTACTTCGTGGTCATCAGCTCGGCCGACACCGAACCCACCATCGAAGAAACCGCCGACGTTCTGGCCCTCGAATCCGTCTACCCGACGATCACCACCACGATCTACCCTGACGCCGCCGCCGACGAAGACCTCTCGGATGAAAAGCGCCGCGTCTTCATCGGCTTCACAAGCAGGCAACTCACGCTCGAACCGGGCAAGTCCAGCAGCAAGGCCGACCTGTCACTGGACCTCTTCGCCGGCCCGCGCGAAAACGCGGTCTTTGACAAGGCCCCCTACCAGGCCCTGCGTTTTGAAAAGACCGTCCGCTACTCGCTCGGCGGGTTCTGTGGCTTCTGCACCTTCCAATGGCTGGCGCACCTGCTGCTGGGATTCCTCGAACTGCTGCACGCGGTCGTGTTCGACTGGGGCATCGCCATCATCATCCTCGTGCTGGTCGTTCGGCTGCTGCTGCACCCGATCACCAAGCGCGGGCAGATCAACATGATGAAGATGGGTAAGCAGATGGCCGCGATCCAGCCCGAGCTCGAAAAACTCAAGAAAAAATACGCCGAAGACCCCCGCCAGATGCAGCAGGCGCAGATGCAGCTCTTCCGCGAAAAGGGCGTGAACCCCGCAGCCGGCGCGCTCGGCTGCCTGCCCATGTTCCTGCAGATGCCCATCTGGATCGCGCTCTACGCGATGCTCTACTACGCCTCCGAGCTGCGCCATGAGTCGGCGTTTTACGGCATCTTCCAGGCGATCAACGGCTGGCCCTTCCTCGCCGACCTCTCCAGCGCCGACCGGTTCATCCCGCTCTTTGCCAACGACGGCAGCCACATCTTCCACCTGATTTTCATCCAGCTCGATTACTCGTCGATCAACCTCCTGCCGATCCTCATGGGCGTGACCTTCTACTTCAACATGAAGTTCACCACGCCCCCGCCGATGAACGAGCAGCAGGCCACCCAGCAGAAGGTCATGAAGATCATGCCGCTGCTGTTCCCGTTCTTCCTCTACTCGGCGCCCGCGGGCCTGACGCTCTACATCTGCGCCTCGACCTTCGCCGGCATCATCGACAGCGCGATCGTCCGCAAGCACGTCAAAGAACTCGAAGCCTCCGGCGAACTCTTCAAGCCCAAGGAGCGCAAGCCCGGCGGCCTGATGGACCGACTGCACAAGGCCGCAGAGATGCGCGCCAAGCAGATGGAAGAACGCAAGAACCAGCTGGACCCCAACCGCGGCCCGCAGAACTACAAGAAGCGCAAGCGCTGACAATTCTTTTCTGTAGCGGGCGACGCGCAGCGTCCCGTGCGGACGATTGAATGCAGCCTGCATGATTTCTGCATGATTTCTGCAGCAGGAGTGCCACTGACAAGCGGAGTCTGCGGAGCTTCTCCGTGCGTTTGTGTGAAGCACTGACAAGTCTCAAACCAGCCTTGTCAGTGGCACACCTTGGTCAATAATGATGCAGTCTTCTCTATCGGCCCCTCCGATGCAGCCCACCTCCCACACCATCGTCGCCGTCAGCTCACCGCCGGGCCGATCCCCGCGCGGCCTGATCCGCATCAGCGGCCCGGGCACACAGACGGTACTCGATCACGTGTTGTGTGATGCGACGAGCTTGCCGCGTCAGATCACACCCGTGCGCCTGCGAAAGCCCCCGATCC
>JBGSTE010000200.1:0-1659 GCA_041736655.1 Phycisphaeraceae bacterium
GTGGCGCTGGCCCGCGCGGTCGTGCTCCAGCCGTGCATGGTCCTGTATGATGAGCCGACGACCGGCCTGGACCCGGTCCGCGCCGACGTCATCAACGAACTCATGCTCGCTCTGACCCGGCAGATGGGCATCACCAGCGTCGTCGTCACCCACGACATCGCCAGCGCCAACAAGGTCGCCGACCGTATCATCCTCCTGCACCAGGGCCGGATCATCTGCGACGGCAGGCCCGATCAGGTCCGGGCGTCGAGCAACGCCGTCGTCCAGCGCTTCATCCATGGCGAAGCGGACGAAGAAGACCTCGACGCGATCCGCCGTGCATTTGCCAGCCGCACCGAGTCTCCCACGCTCTTTCAAAAGGCACGAAATACCCCGTGATGGAACGACGCAAACTCGCCCGCGAACGAAGACGCAACATCGCTGTCGGCCTGACGACCCTCGCCGGGCTCGCCGGGCTGGTCGTGCTGCTGGCCGCATTTGGCTACGTGCCGGTGCTCCTGAAGAGTGGCTACGACCTGACGATCTACATGGACAACGTCTCGGGCCTGCACCCCAACAGCCGGGTCACGCTCTGGGGCTCGGACATCGGCCAGGTGCAGGAGGTCGGCTTCTCCGAGCCCGGCGCACCGGAGCGCGCCTATGTGCGTTTGCGGATCGACGACCGCTTTACGATCCCTTCGGATGTGCAGGTGCGTGTCGAGACGCCGCTCTTTGGTGGCGGGCCGGTTGTCGCGCTGGTCGGCGGTGACCCCGCGACGGGCAAGCTTGCAACCGATGGCTCGGCCGAGATCGCCTACGCGCGGATCATCGACCCGCTCATGCAGTTGGAGATCGTCAGCACCGACATCGCGGAACTCAAGCAGACCTGGGTGGACGTCGGCGAAAACATCAACACGCTCTTCGGCGGTCAGGGCGAAGGCTCGCCTTCGCTACCCCGCGTGGTGCTGGGCCTGGAAGAGCGGCTCGATGACCTGCAGCGCGTGATGGCCGGGGCCGAGCAGTGGCTGGGCAACGAACAATTGCGTGAGGACGTAACCAAGACCGCTGCCAATGCAAGGGAACTGAGCGAGACGCTTGGCCAGACCGTCGCCGCGCTGGAGGAGCGATACCTCAAGCTCGCCGACGCCGCCGAGGCGAGATTGGCCAAGGTCGACAGCGCCCTGGATAGCGCCGAGAAGACGCTGGACGGTGCGGCGACGAGTATTGCCGAGATCGAGAACCGATACGTCGCGCTGGCGGACGACGCGGCGAAAGTGGTGGTCGTGATCGATCAGATCGTCAGGCGGGCCGACTCGAAGGACAGCACGCTGGGGATGCTGCTGAGCGACCCGCAGCTCTATCACAACCTCAGCGACACGTCCGAACGGCTGAAGCTGATGATCGATGAGGCACGGCTGCTGATCGAGAAGTGGAAGGCCGAGGGCGTACCGCTGCGTGTGTTTAATTGATGGCAGCCGCAGCGGTGTGGCGTATGATGCATGCGATGAAATACGCGATTGTGATCATGGGCGGTGCCGCAGACATGCCGGCCGAGGGGCTTAACGGCAAGACGCCGCTGGAGGCGGTTAAGGCCCCGACGCTTCGGCGGATGGGCCAGACCGGTCGGCTCGGGCAGGCGCGGATGCTGCCGGCGGATGTCGAGCCCGGCGCCGACGCGGC
>JBGSTE010000206.1:0-9770 GCA_041736655.1 Phycisphaeraceae bacterium
GTGCGGACGAGCGTGAGCGTCAGCGCCTGGGGCATGAAGCTCTCGCCGATCGGCCAGGTCATGGCCGACCCGGTGGGCCAGGGCGAGCACTCGGCTGTTCGCATCAGCGCCCACCACGCGGGCGAGGCTCCCCTGCGTGGCGTCCTGATCGTCATCGAGGCCAGCGACAGCCAGGGCCAATCGATCGCGCGTTTCGTAGTCGATCACGAACAGCTATACGTGGCCCCGGGCTCCTGGCTGGACCTGGTCGTTGCGACGCCGATGCAGCAAGGCACCAGCGCGACGCAGTGGTCCGCGATCGTTCAGCCCAGGTGATTTTGAACTGAGCGTTATCTGATCAACGGAGGACAGGCATTTCAGCGGGGACAGACCTTGGGCCTGCTGACAGGCAGGAATGCCAGTCCCCCTGTTGAAGGCAGTCCGCTCAAGCCGCCTGTCGCGTGGTCACGGCCGGGCTGCTGGTCTCGCGTACCCAGCGTGAGCTTCGCCCGCGGTGGTTGCTGATCGTCGACAGCCGGCGGAGGTAGGAGTCAAGCGAACGCTCGTCAAAGCGCGTGAGGAACTCGGCGCTGGCCGACTGGTTTCGCTGGCGGATGAGGTCGATGGTCTGTTCTTTGGTCATCATGTCTCCTTGCCCGTACCCGGCGGTTGCCTGTGTTGGACACAGGTAATGCATCATCGGCCGGGTTTTGAATAGCGCTGGACCGGGTAACTGAAGTGGACACATCGAACGGCCGAGGGCTGCTGGTGCCCAGCCAGGCGTAGGATTTCCGGACGCTGGGCTAGATTACTTGCGGTTATCGGACAAATCCTCGCCTGTAAGACCCGATAAGGAAGTTGTGGGCTGGGCTTTATCGGAAATGGAGTTACAATAGGTAAGAGCGGGCCCTTGCTGGTGGAGCGATGGAGCCTGCTGCCCTCCTAGCGCGAAAGCGTTCAGACCGCCTGCCCATGCCTCCGGTGACCCTTCTTAGTCCGTATTCAGGCCGACCTGTCGTGGTCCGTGAACAGGACCTTGGCCGGGCCATCCGCGATGAGCAGGGCCGGGTGTTCTATGTCGTGGAAGACCCCGAGCACGGCCGATACGCCTCGATGACCCGCAAGGGCTCGGCCAAGGACCTGGACCGCTACCGCTTGCTGCAATCTGGCCAAGCACCGGCCATGAATGGCGCGGCCGGGTCGGCGTCGGGTTTATCACAATCCCTGCCCGCGCACGATGCCACGGGCATCAAACGGCGAAACCCCGTGGGCATCGCGGTGCTCATCGCGCTGTCGCTGCTGGTGGTCGCAAGCATCTATGTCGTATTCGCGCACCCCGAGTGGCTGGGGCTTGAGTCGAAGGGCAACCCGCCAGCGAATCAGCCGGACACGACCGAGCCGACAACACAGCCGCAGTCGCGACAGAACAACAACAGCAATGCAACGCGAAAGCCGTCGATCGTCGTGCCCGCGGTGTTCGTGTCGTCTGATCCGGATGACATCGAGCAGATCGGCTTTGATCTGCAGGAGTTTTTGCAGGAACAGCATCCCGATTCGTCGAGTCCCTCTGACAGCCGGCAGCAGCCCGCGCCATCGCCCGAACAGCCGCAGATCAGCAGCGAACCCGCGCGGCTGCCCGAGTCGACGCAGGACTACATCGAGCAGCTACTTGAAAACTACGACGACTCGGCAGCATTGCGAGAAGACCCCACGCCCGTCATCGTGCCCACGCAGACCTGGCGGCCGGACGATCAGCCACGCGTACTGGCCGAGCACGAGAACGTGCCCGACAAGCCGTACGCCGACTTCAACCACGCCGCTTCGGGCCTGCGGTTCAAAGTCACGCATCGCACCGACGGGCCGCCGGCCCGCGCGGGCTGTTACCTGCAAATCCGCTACACCGCGACGGCCCTGGATGGCAAGGTCCTCATCGAAGACGCCTCGCAGGCCTTCGTCCTCGCCACCGGCCAGGCCATCCGCGCTTTTGATGAAGGCCTGGCCGGCGTCAACGAAGGCGAGCAGCTTCGGCTGATGGTCCCGCGTGGTCACTCGGCCGACGGCGTGCTGCCGGGCATCAAACGCGTGCCCGATGAGCCCTTCCTGCTGGATATCCAACTCCTGGCCGTCAAGCCCGGTGTCACGCACATCGTTGAGCAGCCCGGCGACGCCGACGCCCAGCCCGCCATGCCCGGCGACACCCTCGCCATCCACTACATCGCCCAGGTCGAAGGCAAAGACGAAGTCATCGACGCCACCGTCCACACCGGTAAGCCCCTGCAACTGACCCTCGGAAAGCACGAGGTCATCCCGGGCCTGGAGCTGGGCCTGATGGGTATGCGCCCCGGCGAGTCGCGACTGCTGACGATCCCGCCATACCTGGCCTATGGCGAAGAAGGCGCCGCCGGCGGCCTGATCCCCGCCAATGCTGTCCTCACCTTCCGCGTCTCGCTGGTCAATATCCAGCGACCCGACGACAGCCAGGACCCTCAATCAAACTGACAAAAGCCCGCAGCCTGCCGCTTGGGGCACGCTGCGCGACATCTGAAGCGACGCGGCTTTGCCGCGCGACCACCCTTACGCTTACACTGCACGCATGCTGCGTCTTGCCACCGTCTTTGGCGTCCTCGCCCTCGCGACCCTTGCGCTGGCCAACCTCAGCTTTGACGCCGGCCCGCCGGAATTGTCAGGTGACCCTCAAGGCCGCGGAACCTTCACCTTCGCCGTCACCAACGACCCGGGCAACCTCGACCCCGGACGCACCTCCGCCTCCACCGACTTCCGCGTCGTCAAGCTCATCTACGAGCCGCTGCTGGTGGTCAAGTGGGGCGGCGACGGCATCGAGCCGGGCACCGCGAAGGACATGCCCGCCATCTCTTCCGACGGCCTGACCTACACTTTCACCCTCCGCGACGACGCCAAGTGGTCCGATGGCAAGCCCGTCACCGCTGGCGACTTCGTCTACGCCTGGCGCCGCGCGATGCTCAACGAGACCGCCAGCGACTACTCGTCACTCTTTTACATCATCGAAGGCGTGACCGACTTCATCGACTGGCGCGACAAGCTCGTCAACCTCGACGCGTCCTTTGAAAATAAGGCCGACCGCGACGCCTTCATCGCCCCCTACCCCGAACTGGTCAAACTGATCGGCCAAGCAACGAAAGACCCCAGCGCCAAGAACAAGCAGGCGGTGCGCGACCTCAAGTGGCAGATCACCAAGCAGGAGTTCGACAAGCGCGTCGGCGTCAAGGCCTTGGACGACCGCACGCTTGAGATCAAGCTCAAGTCGCCCACCGCGTACTTCATCGACCTCTGCGCATTCCCCACGTTTTCGCCCCTGCCCCGCCACGTGCTCGAACCGATGCAGGGCATCGACGACGCGGGCGTGTTCCTGCCCTTTGACTACTTCGGCAACCCGGACAAGCTCATCACCAACGGCCCGTACACGCTCGCGCAGTGGAAACGCAAAGTCCGCATGGTCTTTGATCAGAACCCGCACTACTGGAACCGCGACGCGATGGGCAACATCCAGATCGTCGAAGAGACGATCCCCGACCAGAGCCTGCAACTGCTGCGCTTTGAAGAAGGCCTGATCGACTGGATCCCGGACGTCGGCGAACTGAAGAAGAAGCTCCTGGATATCGAGTACCCCCACGCCCAGTCGGTGCCCACCGCCGGGACGTACTACTACCAGTTCAACTGTCGGGAGACCCTGCCCAGCGGCGTGAAGAACCCGATGGCCGATGCGCGGGTCCGGCGGGCGATGGCGATGTGCATCAACCGCCAGGAGCTCGTGGACTTCGTGACCCGCGGCAACGAGCCGGTGGCCAACCTCGTCGTGCCCGACAAGGAGATCCCCGGCTACACCGGCCCGCATGAGTCGGCGGTGAAGTTCGATCCCAACGGCGCCAAGAAACTCCTGGCCGAGGCGGGCTATCCCGGCGGCAAGGGCTTCCCGCCGATCCAGATCCTCATCAACAACGACGCCGGCGGGGCCGGCCACGCCAACATCGCCCTGGCGATCAAGAAGAACTGGGAAGACATGCTGGGCCTGAAGGTCTCGCTGGACCAGGTCGAGTTCAAGGTGCTGCTGGACCGCAGCAAGAGCGGCAACTTCTTCACCCGCCGGGCCGGGTGGTTCGGCGACTATGCCGACCCGACGACCTGGCTGGACATGCACCGCAAGACCGACTCGAACAACGACGGCAAGTACGACAACCCCGCGTATGACAAGCTCCTGGCCGACGCCGCCTTAGAACTGGATAAGGCCAAGCGTTTTGAGATGCTCGCCCAGGCCGAGGCCATGCTGATGCAGGACGCGCCGATCGTGCCGCTTTACTACTACAACACGATGCTGATCTTCGACAAGAGCAAGATCGACATGGGCGCCAACGCGTGGAACAACTTCCGGCTTGAACTGGTCAAGGTCAAACGCAAAGAGTGATCGCCTGAAGAAACATGGCGCGGCAAAGCCGCGTCGCTTCATTTAACCTGACGCCCTGCACCCTACACCCTACACCCTCCCACTATGCTCCGACTGATCCTCTCACGCCTGATCCAGTTGCCCCTGATCCTGTTCGTGATCCTGGTGGTGACGTTCACGATGGCGTGGATCCTGCCGGGCGACCCCTTCACCGCAGACAAAGCCAAGCAGCCACCCGAAGCGGTGCAGCGGGCGATGAAGGCACGCTACAACATGGACAAGGGCGCGACGGTGTTTTTTGTTGGCTACCTGAATGGTGTGGTGACGCGCGGGGACTTCGGCGAGTCGACCAAGAGCCCGGGCCGAAAGGTCTCCGCCATCCTCCGCGAAGGCCTGCCCGTCTCCGCCGCCCTGGGGCTGACCGCCATCGCCATCTCACTTTTACTCGGCACCGCCGCCGGCGTACTTGGGGCGCTCAAACCGCGGTCGTTCATGGATGTCAGCTCGCTGGTCGTGTCGCTCATCGGCATCTCGCTGCCGAGTTTTGTGACCGGCGCGCTGCTGCTGGCGGTGGGCGCGAGCCTGACCAGGCTCTACCTGCCGGGGCTGACCTTCACGCACCTGCCGCTGGGCGGGTGGAACGGCGTATCGAGCATGATCCTGCCCGCCATCGCGCTGGGTCTTGCGCCCGCGGCCTACGTGGCCCGGCTCATCCGCCTGGGCCTGGCCGACATCATGTCCTCGGACTACATCCGCACCGCCCGCGCCAAGGGCCTCTCACACCAGCAGGCGCTCTTCAAGCACGCGCTGAAGGTCGCCTACCTGCCGGTGCTCTCCTTCCTGGGCCCGGCCGCCGCGTCGGTCATGACCGGCTCGTTCGTCGTTGAAAAAATCTTCAACATCCCCGGCATCGGACAGGAGTTCGTCTACGCCGTGCAGAACAAGGATCAGATGGTCATCCTCGGCGTGGTGCTCGTCTTCGCAACCCTGCTCATCGTGTTCAACCTCCTCGTCGACCTCGCCTACGCCTGGGTCGACCCGCGGATCGATCTGGCGTGAGTTAGTCTGCCACGGATTAACACGGATGGGCACGGATGATGGCGCTTTTGGGTGGTGATGAGTTGAATGCATTGACCGAATGTGTCATCGGCCATGCCTATGCAGTGTGGAATGAATTGGGCTATGGATTTCTTGAGAAGGTTTATGAGAATGCGCTAGCGATCGCGTTGCGAAGTGATGGTATCGCTGTTGAAACTCAAAAGCCTGTCACGGTTCACTTTCGCGCCCATGTTGTCGGTGAATAAGTCGCCGATCTTCTCATTGAAGAGATCGTTTTAATCGAGCTTAAATCGTGCAAGGAATTATCTGAGGCACACAAAGCTCAGTGCCTCAATTACCTCAAAGCGACCGGGTTAAAAACCTGCCTGCTCATCAATTTCGGACCCGAAGGTGTGCAGATCAAGCGATTGCGAAAGTGACTTCATCCGTGTTCATCCGTGTCCATCCGTGGCTAAATTTCGTGGCCGCATCCAGCCACCAAGTTTCTCGCCCTTGCTTTGCTTGGCGAGGAAGATGATCACGATGCCGACGACGAAGAGTCCCATACTCAGCCACTGGCCCTGGGTGACCGTGGGCGCTTGGCCGTTCTCGAAGAACTGCGGGTCGGGGTTGCGGTACAGCTCGTTGATCACGCGCATCACGGCGTAGACGACGCAGAACCAGCCGCAGATCAGGCCCGCCTTCACCGGCCTGCGATAGATCAAGAGCAGCACCGCAAAGACAACGATCCCCTCGGTCAGCCCGGCGAAAAGCTGCGAGGGGTAGCGCGGCGTGAGGTGTTCAGCCATATATGCGATCCATGCCTCGTTGCCGGCCTGTACCTGCCGGACGGCCTCGTCGGTGAGTTGGTACTTGTTTAGGTCTGGCGGCAGGTCCAACGTAACCGGTGCGGCGTTGAGCGCGGCGACCTGATCGGGGGTCCACGTCTCGGCGATCTCCTGCGGAAACTGCACGGCCAGCGGGTACAGCGGTGATTCAGGCAGGCACTCGCGGCCATACAACTCGCCATTGATGAAGTTGGCGATGCGTCCCATCATCAATCCCAGCGGCGCGCCAAAAGCGCAAAGGTCCAGGAGGTGGGCGGCGCGGATCTTGTAGCGCCAGGCGAAGAAGAAGCAGCCGGCGATGCCGCCGATCATCCCGCCGTGGCTGGCCATGCCGCCCTGGTTGATTTTGAGGACGCCCCACCACGGGATGCTGTCGGGTGTGAACTCGAAGAAGAGGTCGCGGTGGTAGAAGGCGACGTAGCCCAGGCGACCGCCGATGACGATGGCGATGGCGATGGTGACGATGAGGTCTGCCGTCTGCGCGGGTTTGAGTGGCGAGATGCCGACGGTCAGGACGCGTCGAACCAGCAGGTAGCCGATGAAGAAGCCCGCGAGATACGAGAGGCCGTACCAGCGGATACCGCCGTTAAGGAGGTCGCCGACAAAGCCATCAAAGGCGATGGCAAAGGGGTCCAGGTTGTGCAGCCAGGGCTGAGCGAGCAGGAGCATGGGGGGTAGTTTAGGGTGTAGGCGGTAGGGCGTAGGGTGTAGGTTTACAAACAACTTGTTTGCGCAATCTACGCCCTACACCCGATGCCCTACTCCCTGCCGCCGCCCGGCGGCGAATCCGGATCGCCGACGAGGGTGTAGACGCTGCCGTCGCGTCCGCCGACGCCGATGTCCAGGTACGTGACTTGCCAGGGGTCGGAGTCGGTGTCGCGTTCGCATCGGCTGCGGACCGCGGCCTTGCCGACGTTGCCCTGGATGGTGAAGGTCAAGTCGTAGGTTCCGTTGCGTTGATCGTGTTTACCCAAGACGAGGTAGCCGGTGTCGAAGGGCTCGCCGACGAAGAGTTGAACCTCCGGGTGCAGGTTCAGTTCGGTGAGCGTGGCCTTGTACGCGTCGCTGCGTTTGACCGAGGCAAAGCCCAGGAACAATCCCGCCACCGCGCCGATGAAGGTCAGCGACAGGAGCAAGATCACCGGGATCAGGAACTTCTTCCGCCGGGGAAAGAGCGGCAGCTTCTCGTCCTGGTCTTCGGGCTGTTGTTCGGGTTGTTCAGTTTGTTCGTCGGGCACAGCGGGATTGTAGTGCGTTGTCACGGGCGTGATCGCGCAGACGTGCCATCCCCCGTTAGCGGTAATTGTCTGTTGCTAACGCATCTCTAGCACACGCCTAACGCGCCCTCACATTCAATCGGAGAAACTCGTGGGCTTAAAGGTTCGGCATATATGCTTGCCGACCGCCATTTTAACTTGCTATTGAAAGGAAGAGAGATGTTTAAGCCTTGTGTTTCGTTCTCCACCCGCGCGCTGTTTGCAGTGTCCGCGATGTCGGTTGCCACCGCGGCCAGCGCCGCAGATTTCTCGCTGATTTCCTCGCTGAGCACGCCTGCCTCGGAGATCGGCGCGTACGACTCTGGCACGGACAAGTACTTCGTCACAGACGGCGCCAACGGCCTGTTTACCTCCGCTCTCAATAGCGGCGGCGTGCTGCAGTCGCCCGTTGCCATTCCCTTTGCCAGCCCGTTCCTTGGTGGTGTGGGCATCGCCGCGGTCAGCAGCGTCGCCATCGACCCGCTTGGCCGAGGCTTCGGCGTCGCGACCGTGATCCCCGACCTCCGCACGCAGACCGGCAAGCTCGTCGTCTTCAGCACCGCCGACAACTCGATCTTTGGCTCATTCGACACCGGCTTCCACCCCGACAGTGTCGTCTTCTCACCCGACGGCAGCAAGATCCTCGTCGCCAACGAGGGTGACTGGGAAGCCGACGCGGTTGATGGCGGCTACGCCGGCACCAACGCCGACGACACCCCCGGCTCGATCAGCATCTTCGATGCCAGCGCGATCCCGAACAACCCGGTTGCGATCGCCTTGACCGGGTCGGAGTACGACTTCACAGCCCCGAACCTCGGCGTCGGCGCTTCGCTGGTCGGCATCCGCGATTTCGCGCCGACCACCGCCAGCGGCATGAACACCCCGACCAGCTCGCCCGCGTTGGGCCGCATCGAGCCGGAATACATCGCCGTCAGCGCCGACGGCACCAAGGCCTTCGTCACCCTGCAGCAGAACAACGCCATCGCCGTCTTCGACCTGATCAACAACCAGTGGTCCGACATCCAGGACCAGGGCACGATCACGCAGACTGTCGACGCCTCGGACCGTGACGGTGCGGGCAATACCCAAACGATCGCGATCAACGACATCGTCAAGGGCATGCCCATGTCCGACACCATCCAGTCGTTCACCGACGGCAACGGCAATGTCTTTTACGTGACGGTGAATGAGGGCGACGCAGCATTGAGCGACTTTAATCGTGCCGGCGGTCTGGGCCAGACGAACGGCGTCACCGGCAACCTCGACCCGACCTATGCCGGGAGCATCAACCTCACCAATACCGGCTTTAGCCGACTGAACGTCTCCAAGGTCGATGGCGACACCGACGGCGACGGCGACATCGACGAGATCATCATGGCTGGCACACGCTCCATGTCCGTCTGGGACGCGAGCGGAAACCTCGTGTACGACACCGGCAGCTTGTTCGAAGAGAACCTCCGCGACAATTTCCCCGGCTCGTGGCAGGACGCCCGCAGCGACGACAAGGGCCCCGAGCCCGAGGCACTGGTCCTGGGTGTGGTCGATGGTGAGCTCTTGGCCTTTGTCGGCAACGAACGCACCAGCGAGATCGTCGCCATCAAGCTGCTCGCCGCCGGCGACCTGTCCTTCGACGGTGTTGAGCCGGTGATCGTATCCACGCTTTTTGCACCGGGGCTGACCCGTCCAGAGAGCCTGTATTTCATCGACGCGGCGAGCTCCCCCACCGGCTACGCGGTCCTGCTGGCCACCTTCGAGGGTGACGGCACCAACGGCGCGGGCATCGCGTCCTTCACCGTCCCCGAGCCGTCCTCGCTGGCGCTGCTGGGCCTCGGCGGCCTGCTGGTCGCCCGTCGACGACGCTGATTGGGTTGGCTTGATCGCAGTCAAATCAGGCAACAACGAAAGCCGGCCAGCGATGGCCGGCTTTATTTTTTGTTCTCACAATCGTGTAGATGAATACAGGTGTCTGTCAACGCAAGCAGGGTGCTGCAGGAGCAGGTGTGATCGTTCTCTGCCGTGTTGTGTCGATAGCATCGCCGCCACGTAACACGCCGGGGTCGGACCTTCGACCGTCTATTTCGACAAGGTAGGCACGACAGGCTCTGACGTTGCCTGTCTTTGACTTGGGCTCAGTTGACTTTGGTCATGTTGACATCAGCCACTTCGGCCGCGCTTGGATCGAGAGTGTGCTGCACGACACGCACCGGGGCGGCGGGTTGCTGCGCGACG
>JBGSTE010000225.1:0-2253 GCA_041736655.1 Phycisphaeraceae bacterium
ATGTTTCGCGGCTCGGCTGGAGCCTCGCCCTCCCGATCAATCCATTGTCCCGCCGATCTATTCACCGCGCGTACAGAAACTTCTTCAAACCGAAACACAACCAAGGACTTCACCATGACCACCCACGCAAAAGAACACTACGAAACCTGGCCCGACCGCATCGGCAAGTTCAAGAAAGAAGCGCCGCAGATCGGCGCTGCCTTCGGCGGGATGTTCCAGAAACTGATGGGCGAGGGCGCGCTGACCGTCCGCGAGAAGGAACTGCTGGCGGTCGCGATCGGCTTGGCGCTGCGCTGCGGGCCTTGCATCTTCGCCCACGTCGAGAAGGCGGTGAAGGCCGGCGCCACCCGCGAACAACTCATCGAGCTGGCCGGCGTGGTCGTGATGATGCAGGGCGGCCCGGGCTACGTCTACGTCCCCGAACTGCTGGACGCGATGGAAGCGCTGGGAATCTAGGTACAACTGATTCTATGGGAGGGCGAGGCTCCCGCCGAGCCGGGCATTGCAAAAAGATTCGCGGCTCGGCAGGAGCCTAGCCCTCCCGAAGCAGACGCTCCACACCCCGCGCTAGACCGGATGGCCCGACTGCGTTACGCTATTCGGCTTACCACAGGCCCTGTGGCGGAATTGGCAGACGCGGCGGATTCAAAATCCGCTTCCCTTTAAAGGAGTGTGGGTTCGAGTCCCTCCAGGGCCATTGATCGACAACGCATGAATGGGTTGCCCGTCAATGACAACACCCCTTTCTGATGAAAGGGGTGTTGTCGTTTAAGCGGTACTTGTATTTGCTAGGCTTCGTGATACTCGGGTTCTAGTCACTCGCTTACGCTTCGTGCTCGGATTCTGCAACGAACCATCAAAGCGCGCGGTGTCTTACTCGACTTCCAAAGCTTCCTGAGGTCGAATCTGCTGGATCGGGGCTTCAGGGCGCATCTGCATCCCGAACATCGGCAACATCGCGCCCAGGCCGCCGGGCAGTTTCATGCTGCCGTTCATGTTTTTGCCGTTGGCCTGGATCTTCATCGAGTCCATCATCTTGAGCATCGGCTCGAAGATCTCTTTCATCTGCGGTTCCTGCGCGGCCTGCTGACGGATCTCGGCCCGGGTTTCGCTCAGTTCTTCATTGAGCATGGTCACGACTTCGCCGATCGCCGCCGGGTCATCGCCCTCGGCCTGCCATGTCACGTCGAAGCTGCCTTCGCTGTCACGCACCGCGACGGCGCGGCCGGCGTTGAACGGGCCGAGCACTTGGCTGATGTCTCCGCCGTTTTTCAAGAACGCGGGGACCTGCATGGCCACCCAGGCGTCGGCTTTCTCGCGGTCGATCTTGCTGATCTGTGCGGTTACCGCTGCGTTGAAGGTCGGTTGGCCGTCGCCCTTCTTGATCAGGTCCGCGATCTCGTCGATGGGGTACATCTTCAGACCCTGGCGGTTTTCGCCGCCGATGAAGATGATCTGCTGGTCCGAGGGCATGAGGATGACAATGGGGCTCCACTCATCTTCCTTGGAAACGACCTCGATGTCGCCGATGCTGTAGAAGCTCCAGCCCTCATCTTCGCGTTCCTTCTCGGCCAAATCCTGGAAGGCCAGTTGCACGGCCACGCGGTCGTACTGTCCGCGGGCGACGACCACGGCGTAGCCGTCGTCGGTGGTGTTTTCAAAGAAGTTAAAGCCGACGGTCACCGAATCAAGCCGGACATTGCCGATCATGCCGACGATCTGGAGGATGCCCTGGTTGGCCTCGCCGATCATCTGCTTCTTTTGCTCGGCCATTTCGCCTTTGAAACCCGGCAGGAGCGTGTCCCAGTTGACCGGGCCGACGCCGTTCTGAACGCGGAGCTGGCCGACGATGGAGCTGGTGTGCGGGAGGATGGCGAGGTCGGCCGCGAGGTCCTTGGCTGACACAGTTGGTGTGGGCAGCGGGTCCTGGCCCTTGATCCATGCGATGGATCGCTTGGCGTACTGGCCGACGAAGGGTTCCTTGGAGTCGATCAGCGGGCCGAGCACGGCCAGGGCGTTGGTCTTGAGCGCGGGGTCGGCGTTGGCCGCTTTGCCCATTTCGCCCAGGGCGCGGATGGCCATGAGTTTGTCGGGGGCGCTGGCCTGGTCGTCGGCGAGCACGGCCGACATCGTCTGCACATCGAGCACGCGTTGTCCACGCGCCACCCAATAAGTGTTCGTGTCGGTGAAGTCCAGGAGGTCGCCGCCCCCGCCACCGCCGAGCGCGAACATCAGCATGAAAATAAAAGATCC
>JBGSTE010000257.1:0-9592 GCA_041736655.1 Phycisphaeraceae bacterium
CGGCAACTGCGCAATGCCCAACGTCTCGGCCAGCGTGATCAACTGTTCCCGCCAGCAGTCCAGCACGGTTCGGCTGGCGCCGACAGGCAGGCTCGGCGAGGCCCGGCCGGTCATCTTCCGCAGCGTGTTGGCCCGCACTTCACCGGCCAGCAGCACCACGGCCCGAAGATCAGACAGCGGGCGAAGCCGCGTCACCTCGGCCCGTCCCAACTCAACCTCATGCTCAACGATACGCAAAGGCATGACAAACCCCTGGCTTTCTCCTGGACATCGCCCCCTGACGATGTCGACTCGTTCTCCCCTGGCACTTGACGTGCCAGACTCGGTCCCCAATTCACCCGCGAGGCCGTTCACTTACAGACCCAAGACATGATGACGAATCAGGACCAGTCAATCATGCCTTACAAATGGCGCTTTGGCCACTAAGAACCGCCACCCTTGATCCGCGACGCCAGGCCGCCGAGCAAAAGGACCAGTGCAAACGGCAGGCCATCGACCAGGTAACGTTTGGCAAGGCGTCTGGGCTCCTGCACCAGCCTATGCACCCATTCTAACCCGATCCGCTGCATCCATAAAGGGGCGCGTTGCACTTCTCCGGTCAAAAAACTCAGGCTGATGCCGATCCCCAGCCACCACGCCTTGGGGGCCATCGGCCGAAGCCGGCGGATCAACATCTCCTGCTTAGGCGACCCCAGCGCAACATAAACTAAGTCAGGACAAGACTTAATCACCAATTGCTCAAGCCCGCTCATGTACGTTTCGTCACGCTCAAAACCCATCGGCGGACACTCCACCCCGGCGATCACCAGCCCCGGATAACGTTCAAGCAGGATCTGGGACGCCTGCTCCGCAACGCCGGGATTTCCGCCCAAGAGTAGGACCCGGGCACCCTGTCCCGCGGCACCACGGGCCAAGGGCTCGATCATCGACGAGCCGGCCACCCGCTCAGGAAGCGCGCAGCCGCGCAGCCGGCTTGCCCAGATAATCGGCATACCGTCGGCAACGACCAGTTCCGCCTCGTTGAGCATCGCGCACCACTGCGCGTCCTTCGAGGCCCGGCGAAGGATCTCCAGGTTGGGTGTAACCACCCATCCGCCCTGGCCGGCACGGATCGATGACAGGATCCGATCCACCGCCTGCGGCATCGTCACCCGATCAAACCGCACACCAAGCAGATTGATCCGATCACGCTCGACCGGCACACGATCGACCGCCCGCGGCACCGTCTGCGCCTGCGACTGGATGTCCGTCTGGTTCATGGCTGGACCTCCAAGGTCGGCACAAGCTCAACCTTATCCGTCATCGGCAACAAACGATAGACCGACACTTCCCGCCTGGGCAGCCACACCGCGCCCGCATCACGGAATACCAGGTCCATGCGCGGATCTTTCGCCGGTTTCCACTCCCGCCGACCACGTGAGTTCGCCGACAACCGAACGATCCACGCTTGGCGACCCTCGGCCAGGCGGTCCATCACCGACAGCTTGCCGGGCAGTTCAAGCACATCTTCCCGGCCAAGGTAGTACTGCGCCACTTCATAGCGCTCGGCAAAGACCACATCCTCAGGCCTGATCTGATCCGCCACCTCCTGCCATGCGACGTCGAATGGCTCGATAAAGCGATGGCCGGTCGTCAGGTAGCTGCCGAGGGTCGGCAACATCGCCACCACGACCAGCGCTGCCGGCGACCAGGCGAGCACATGACCCAGCCGCGGCCGCGTCGCCTGCGCCAAATAGGTCAGCCCAAGTGCAGACAGGCCCGTCCAGCCGATCATCGCGACGTAGGCGTAGCGCGCGTGGGCGTAGCCACCCTTGGCGGCGATCGCGGTGATGACCAGGACCGGGATCAATGCTGCAAAGCCCAGCACCCATGCCGCGCGTTGTCGCCGCCCGGCCAGTAACCCCAGCAATGCCGCCGACACGAGCACGGGCGTCAACATGACAACCATGTATAGCAGCACCATCGATGCACTCTGAGCCAACGGCTCGCCGCCGCCGCCCCCGCCGATGCCCGCGCCACTGCTGCCGGTAAAGTCGTATCGCCGTTCCCAGTAGCGTTCGTAAAGCATGATGCCTGCACAAGTCGCGATCGATATGCCGGCCCATGACCAGCCCCACTTGCCGTAGTTCAGCGTTCGTCGGCGGATCAACTGCACCAGCGCATCAAGCGCCAGCGCACCGCCGATAGTGATCGCCGGCGGATGGGTCATGTAAGCCAGCACAACCATGACCGTCGAGCCGGCAAAGCGCCATCTGCTGCCGGTCGAGATCGCGTCGATGTACCAGAGGATGGCCAAGCCGCCCAGGAGCCCGACCTGCGTATAAAAGCGCGCGGTCTGCGACCAGCTCACGTTCCAGACGCACACCGCAACGAGTACCGCGAGCACCGCCGCCGCGCCCGGGCCCAATGGCCGCCACGCCGCCCAGGCCAGGAGCGGAATCGTCACGATGCCCAGCAGGCACGACGCCAGACGCGCATCATGCATCGACACGCCGGCCGCGCGGTACTCCCAGTACCGCTCGCCGGGAATTTTGTCAGGCGTCATGCCTGTCGCGCTCATCACCAGCTTCGTCGGTTGATAGCCCAGCCAGCGCGTGGGTGATGTGCCCTTGTTGTCGTCGGTCAGGTCACGCAGCGTGTAAAGCTCATCAAACCACACCCCGCCCTGGCCAAGCTCCATCAGGCGGATGCCGCTGCCCAGCAGCGTCGCCAGCACGATGACCACCACCGCGCACCAGCGCCCGCGCGCCGTGGTCGGTTGTGACTCGATATCGCCCGCAGTTGCCGCTCGGATCATGGCTTGATCACCTCGCTGGTTTCCGCTGACCCCGATCGCTGGGCAAGGATGGCCTGAGCGATCTGGGTTGTCCACTCTTTTGCACCCTCTAACGTCACGTGGTCCTCGTCATACATCAGCGCATCCGGGAACACCTGCGGCCGGGGCAGGATCAATCGCACCTGCTCGCTCGCATCCGCCCACGCCTGGTACTGCTGCATCATCGCCTGGAAGTTGCCCTGGTAGCCTTGCGACTGTGCCAGGCCCTGCGACACCGAGCCCGGTAGCAGGTACACGGTAAACCCGTGCTCCTTGGCCAGTTCAATCACACGCTGCATCGCCTGCTCGTTGATCGCCGACACCTTGAACGACTTGTCCTCGTATGCAGCGATCGCGGTCTGCTGCGCGGCATGCCAGCCCGGCTCGGCTTCACGCATGGGCATAAAGCCATCGGGGTCAAACCCGCCACGCAAATCCCTTACTTTCCAAGGCTTTTTCAAAAGCTCGTTGAGGCTGTCGTTCTTGCTGTACAGCGGCGCGTAACGCGTCAGGTACATTTTCGCCAACTCGCCGGGCTTGAGCTTCACCGCGGGCTTAAGCTCATCAAACCGCGAGACCGCAACCGGAGCCTGTGAGATCACCGACGCATCCACCTCGCGCGCCCACATGTCCGGCACATGACTGATGAGCACTGCCTTGGGAGCGCCGTAGCGATCGATGTATTCGTCAAGCAACCACGCATCGCTGGCCGCCAGCAGGTTCGCCACCGTCGCCAGGTTCAGCCAGCGACCGCCGACCTGCTCATCGAGGATGCCGGGCATGATGCCCTGGTTAGGCGTCGAGTCGCCGAGGATCAGGCTGTCATACTGATCGCCGTGCTCGCGCAGGATCTCGTACTTCACCGCCACCTGCACACGGAATCGGTTGGGGTCGTAGCGCTCAAGCGTCGCAAAGGCCAGCAGGTTGACCAGCAGCACCACAGCCCCGGCGAGCACCCACTCAAGCACGATGCGGCCCACGCTCACCGCGCGCAGACGTTCACGCGGCAGTCGGTCCTGCGCCTGGGTCTCGTGCGGGTTGTAGCCTTGCGGTGATACGCTCATCGTCGCTGCTTTCGATTGCCTCGCCATTTAGAACTGGAAGTAAATAAACTCCACCGACTCGCGCGCGCCCAGCACGAACAGGCCCGCGATCAACAGCCCGTACCAGGTCCCACGCAAAACCAGCGGCAGGCGGGTCATGATCATCATGTCCCTGCTGCGGTGCTGGGCGATCTGCACCAGGATCAACGGCGCTGCATAGAAACACACCTCATAACCGATCGACTTGGCGTAGCCCAGGTCCGCCAGGCTCGCCCATTGCGTGAGGATATGGCCGATCTGGTGCATCGAGCCATAGGCCGTGCCGTCCGCGGCAACTGCGCCGGTGGCGCGGAAGAGCACCCAGCCGATGAGCGTGAGTACGATCATAATCGCGACACGCGACAGGTAGCCCGCGCGGTCGCGCATCGTGATAACCGGCGCATCGATCGGCCGCTTGTCAGCCACGCGGTAGATCGCCAGGATCAGGCCGTGGAAGAAACCCCAGAGCACAAAGTTCCACGACGCGCCGTGCCAGAGCCCGCCGAGCAGCATCGTGAGCATGAGATTCCGCTGGGTGTTGAAGCTGCCGCCACGGTTGCCGCCCAGCGGGATGTACAGGTAGTCACGCAGCCAGGTCGAAAGCGAGATGTGCCAGCGCCGCCAGAAGTCGCTGGGGCTGACCGCGAAATACGGCAGCCGGAAGTTGACCATGATGTCAAAGCCCATGAGCTTGGCCGTGCCGCGCGCGATGTCCGAGTAAGCCGAGAAATCACAGTAGATCTGAAACGCGAACGCCATCGTCGCAACGACCAGCGACAGGCCCCGGTGCTCCCAATAGTTCTGATACACCGCGTTACAGATCGGCGCCATGTTGTCTGCGATCACGATCTTCTTGAACAGGCCCCACAGAATCAGATAAAGACCGGCATGGAACTCCGGCAGTTGAATCTTCCGCGGCCGAAGCATCTGCGGAAGCAGGTGCGAGGCACGCTCGATCGGACCGGCCACGAGTTGCGGGAAGAACGACACGAACAACGCGAACGCCAGGAAGTCATCCGTCGGCTCAAGCTGACGCCGATACACATCGATCGTGTAGCTGAGCGTCTGGAAGGTGTAGAACGAGATGCCGGCAGGCAGCAACACCTCAAGTAAAAGCGGGTTGACCTCCAGCCCCAGCGACTGCAGGCCGGCCGTAGCCGAGCTGATGAAGAAGTCGAAATACTTGAAAAAGCCAAGGAGGCCCAGGTTCGCCACGACGCTGAGCATGATGCCGACACGGCGCTTGCGCTGCGGGCTGATCCTCTCGATCAGGGGATACAAAGTGTTGAAGAGACCCGCCGCCGCTGCCGTGATCAGGACCGTCCACAGCCCCAGCGACCATGCGCCGGCCTCATCCGTGCAGGCAAGCAGCACACGCAGGCTCTCTGATAGCCCCGGCCGATCCGCCCCATCATTGGCTTGGAGGGACTGCCACCAGGCGTCCCAGTTGGGAAACACCAGCAGCAGAGCCCCGCCGATGACGTAGGCCGAGGTCATCACGCGCTCTCGCCGGGTGACATGCCCGCGATGAATGAGTAGCGCGCAGAAGAAGTCGACCACCGTCGAGACGATGATCAGGAACAGGAAGCGGATATCCCACCAGCCGTAGAACACCAGGCTGGCGATGAGTAGCAGCAGATTCTGCCCGCGCAGGCTGCGGTACAGCAGCAGGTAGCCGGCGTAGACCAGCACGAAGAAAATCGCAAAGGTAGTGCTGTTAAAAGCCATCGGTTCAGAGCTTCTCTGGCAGCTCCCACTTGTTGACATCAAACGCAAACGCATCACCAAAGCGTTTCACGTCCTCGCGGATCTGCGTCCACACATAATCTCGCACGTGCTCGGGCAGCCGCGTCGAGGCCTCGGGCAACGGCTTACTCAACTTATTACGGATGCCCTCGCGGACCCACAGCGGGATGAGCTTGCGCAGGTTCTTAGAGACCGGCAGCTTCTCCATCAGCTTGTATGCCGCGCCGTCGGCCTTGCTCTTGTTGTGCACTTGGCCCAGGCCCTTGAACGCAAAGTCCGCGTCGATCTCGAGGAACGCGCATACACGCATGAGCACCTCGCCCGGCCGCTCCGCGACATCGTCAAAATCAAGCAGCATCAAATGCTCGGGCGCAAAACGCTCAGCATAGCGCGTCCACTGCTTGTAATAGCTGCTCTGATCGAGCACGGTCTGCACAACCGCTTCCTCGACCGGCGTTTGAGGCGTGATCTTGCCGTGCATCAGCCGATGCCGCAGGTGCGACTCGACACGCTCGATCGGGTCGCGGACGATGTAGATGATCCGATACTCGCCGCCGAACGCGAGCATGCGCTCGGGTGCGTTCGTGAAGTCCGGGTGCTTGGTGTAGTACGTCGAGCCGTCCATCGCCCACTTGTGCTGGTTTGGATCAAACGCAAACAGGGACTCGTACCACGCCCTGCCTTTGGCCCAGTTCTCATCGGAAGCGAAGAAGTTCGGCTCCTTGGGGTCCGACGGCGCGATCGCCGGGTGCTGCGCCAGGTACTGGAACAACGACGACGTGCCGCACTTGGCGGCGCCCGCAATGATGGCAAAGCGCTCAAGCCCCATGGATCGTTCTTCCCGCAGGCACGGTACAGCCCGTATGATCCCAACGCATCGGCGCAGGGATACCCATGCAGTCATCGGCAGTTTATCCGCACCTGTGCAGGGATGGACCGCGTGCAAAACTTCGCAGGTCTGAGTTGCGCGGGTCTGATAAGTCGTGCTTACTTGCCGCGCACCGAGCGGAGGTTGTCGAGGATCGTCCGCGTCTCTTTCACACCGCCGGGCATGAGGAAAAACAACGCGAAGTAAATGACACTGAACAAAGCCAGGATCACGGGCGTGCGGATGTAGTAGAGCGACTGAGCCATCGGCCCATCTTGAACCCACAGCGCCGGTCCGGCGGCCAGGAGCGACGCCACCATCGGCCGCCACGCGCTGAGCCAGTAATCACGCTGACGCAGAATCGACCCACGCATCGCATAAGCCACGCGTGGCACCGCCAAGAGCGCCGTCGTAATCGCAAAACCCCACGCCACGCCCAGCGATACACCCAGCGCATCCCAGTAACGCCCCGCGATCACCCCGCCGACGACGCCCAGCGCGAGCACGGGCATCGAGACGACCGACCAGCGCAGTTGTTCCTTCGTCCGGCCTTCCGCGAGGTACAGCCATCGCGTGATCAGCACCGTCGTACCCATCAGCCCGCCGAACACCAGCACGCGGAAGATCGGCACCGCGTCGTCCCACTTGGGCCCAAGCAGGATGCGTATGAAATCGCCCGCCGCGACAAAGAGCCAGAGCATCACCGGGATGACGATCGCGTGAGTCATCGTCAGGCCGTGACGGAAGAAATTGCGGAATTTTTCGGGCTTATCAACGAGTTTGCTCGAGCCGGAGACCATGACCTGCTGCAGCGGAGTCAGCAGTTGCTTGACGGGCATGACCGACCACTTGAACGCGCGGTTGTACAGGCCCAGGGCCGTCTGCGTGGCGAAGTAACCGATGAGGATCTGATCGAGTTTGCCAACGAGCTGCTCGATGAGCTTGGTGCCGGTGACGTTTCGGCTGTAACTTCGCATGGACTGGATGTCGTGCCCGCTGGCCGAGCCGGGCCGACCGGGCACCCAGCCGGCACTGAGCCAGTAGGCGCTGGCGCGGTAGAGCTGTGATGCGATCTGCAAGTAGATTAAGGCCCAGTAGCCGGCGCCCATGGCCGCGCTGGCGCAGGCGACGGCAACGCCGGCGAACTCGGCACCCAGTTCAATTTTCGCCACCGCGCCAAAGCGCATCTGCCTCCGCAACAAACCCCGGTGCAGCACGGTCAGCCCGCTGAAGAAGATGGTGAAGGCAAAGAGCAGGAGAATGATTGTCAGCCGGTCGTCGCCGTAAAACTGCGCAACAGGCCAAGCGCCCAGCGCGACAGCCAGGCTGACGATGATCTGCGACTTGAAGTTGCGCCAGAACATCGCCGTGCCCTGCCCGCGCGTGAGGTTCTTCTGCTGGATCATCGCGGCGGGCATGCCCGCGTCGCGGATCTCCAGCACCGGCAAGAGCACGCTGTACGCCATCGCCGCAAGGCCGAAGTCATCGACCTCCAGCACACGGCCCAGATACATCATCGACCCCAGGCCCAGCACAAAGATGCCCGCCTGCGAGACGACAGACACAAGCCCGCCCTTGGCCGAGCTCGACTTGAGATCGCCGCGGTGCGCGTCAAACAGCGTGTCGGTAGTGGGTGCGGTAGCCTGGGTCATCGCGTCCGCCGATCAATCCGTTCATGCCGTGGGCTTGCGAACGATACGTTACATCGGCACCGGCTGATACGACGGGTCATTCTTGTATTCCGGACAGTGGTCCAGCACGATGTTGCGCCCACGCTCACCCGGGAGCATGTGCTGGTCGCGGTGAAACTCCAGCCAGTAGAGCTCCATCTCCGCCGCCTCGCCGCCGGTCCAGAACCCGATCAACATCCCCAGCGCGTGCATGATCGACGCGACCACCCCACCCAGCAGGATCTTCGGCGTCATTTTGTAGCCCCGCTGCTTGAGTCGCTTGACGATCTTGAGCATGCGGAACACGCCATCGATCGGCGTCAGCAGCGAGCGGACGATCCGCACCGGCATACTCATCTTCTTATTCTGGATCATCGAGCACGCAAGGTTCGCGCCGACGCAGTAACGCAGTTGCCATGTCGAAGACCACCGCGCCAGGTTCTTGTGGAACACTTTCGCATCGGGGTATGAAATAAACTTCGAGCCGCCGGCCTTCATTTTCTCCTGCAGCCCGCCCTCGCGGCCGAACATGTCCAGCAGCTTGTCGCCGAACTGCTCAAGCGAGGCCTTGCGCAGCACCGCGTTGGACCCGGGGATCATGTCCACCGGGCCACGCGTCACCGGCGCCATCCAGTACAGATATCCAAAGGCAAGGTTGGCCCAACTGAGCATCGACGCGGGGCTGGCGTTGTGCACCGCGACCGCGACACCGTCGTAACGCTCGGGCAGTTCGAAAGCCTCGACGAGTTTGGCCGCCCAGGTCGGGTGCGGGGCGCAGTGGTCTTCGCCGATGGCGATATACGGCGCGCTCGCCGCGCGGACACCCAGGCCACGCATGATGCTCATGCCCGCCTCGGCCGGACACTTGATCAGCTTGTAGCCCTGGAAGGCGCCAAGCAGTTCGCGGACCTTGTCAAGATCGTCAGTCGAAGGCGTGACGATGACGATCTCGAGCCTGTCGGCGATCGTCTGATTCCGCAGGTGGCCCAGCGTGGTCCGCTGCGTGTAGAGGTTATCACAGCTCTGCAGCGCGACCGTCAGCACCGGCGTTACATCGGGGCGGTTGACGTGCGAGGCAACGGGCGGGTTCTTGATGGCATCAGTTAATTGCATACGTTTCCTTTTATCGGCTTAAGCGCGGGCGGGCTTTGTGTCGGCCGTGATTTGCCTGTAAAGATCAAGGAATTGATCCACCATCGCGTCGAGCGTGAACTGCTGCATCGCACGCTTTCGGCCGTGCTGCCCCAACAATTCCGCCAACGACCGGTCGCCGAGCACCGAGGCCAGTCGCTGGGCCATCGGCCTGGCCTGCCCGGCCGGGACAACATAGCCCGTGCTGCCGTCCTCAACAATCTCTGCCAGGCCCCCGCCGGTCACGATCGCCGCCGTCCCGCGCAGCGCCGCCTCGACC
>JBGSTE010000297.1:0-3251 GCA_041736655.1 Phycisphaeraceae bacterium
CGCCCCGGCCGTGAGCGCCTCGTACACCATCGACACGCTGTCCTCGCTGACCCAGCACACGCCGCAGCGATCAAGCTGCCGGGCGACCCAGCCGCGCGGCGTCTGCGTGGCCGGCGTGTAGACGAATCGCTCGCCGTATTCCGCAGCCATTTCAAGCAGCAGGCGATCGGTCGACTCGGGCGTTCGTCGTGAGCCCGTGGCTGTCCACTGCATCTGTGCATCACGGGCCAAGAGTGATCGCAACTGCACGGACATGGACGCGTCGTCCCAGTGGTGGTGTTTGCTTGGCCCGCCGATGAGTAAGAGCGCCTGGCTGGGCGAAGAAGTTGTTGAGCGTGTCAGGCCGTTGATCGCGCCTTCGGTGACGATGATGTTGCGTGCTTCGTCGATGCCGTCGTGGCGCGGGATGATGCACAGATCAAACCGACGCCGCAGCCACCAGCCGGGGTTCATCAGCGCGATCGCGGGCACATCGACGCGTTCTGACAAGGCAAGCACGCCCTTGTACGTCTGCCGACCCGCGCCGATCACCAGGCCCTGGCCAGCCCGGCTCGTCAGTTCGCTCTTGAACTTCGCATCGGCAGCCAGCTCGATGATGTCCGCATCGATCCGCCGAACAATGGCGTCGGCCAGTCCCCGGCTTTGCGCCAGGTGGCCGGGCTTGCCGTCGCTCACGATGTAGATCGCCGGTCGCGTCATGCGTGCGGGATATCGTAACGGTTTGGCAAATCAAACCGCAGCAGAAAGAAGCCCGTGGTTTCAGACCGTGGGCCACGCCTGTCGCGGCGCGACCGGCACAGGCCGGTTCCGCTAAACTGTCGGGTTTCACCCGGACGAGTCATTGCATGTACCCCTCGCTGTTCCAAACCGTCAAGCCGCTGCTGCGCTATAAAGCCCAGCTCGCGATCGGCGGACTGGGCCTGATCCTCATGACCCTCTGCTTCGGCGCGGGCCTGGGGCTGATGCTGCCGATCTTCAACTTCCTGCTCAAGGAACAGCGGACCCTGCCTCAACTGGTCGACGACTCGCTCAACGGCCCGTGGGAACAGGTGGGCGATGACATCGCCGCGACGCTGCCCGCCGACGCCTTCAATGGCTTCATGTCCGTCATGGTCGGCATCCTGCTCTTAACGATCGTCGGCGGCATCGGGCGCTTCATCCACACCTACATGGTCGTCCGCACCACCTCCCGCGTTATCCAATACTGGCGCGTCTCGCTGTACCGCAAGATGGTCCGCATGGACATGGCCGGCTACTGGGCCCACGGCATGGCCGACGGCTCGAGCCGGATCATGAACGACGTCGAGCAGCTCCGCAACGGCTTCCAGGGCATCCTTGTCCGCTCGGCGCAGGCGGTGCTCAAGGTCATCATGGCGTTGACCGTGGCGTTCATCATCAACTGGCAGCTCACCGCCGTCGCGCTCATCGCCGGGCCGGTCATCTCTGTTGTCGTCCGGCGCTTCGGCAAGTCGGTGCGCAAGGCGGCGATGCTCAACCTCGTCGCCCAGTCGCAGATGCTCGAACGCATGAACGAATCGCTCAGCGACCTGCGCGTGATCAAGATGAGCCAGTCCGAAGGGGCCGAGTCTCGGCGGTTCATGCGTTCGTCCCAGAGCGCGTTCAAGGAACAGGTCCGTCAGCACCGGGTCCGCGCGGTGTCGTCGCTGGTGGTCGAGGTAATCGCGATGCTCGGCGTGATCGCCGTCGCGGGTCTTTCCGCCTGGGCGATCTTCGAACGGGGCGTGCCCGGCAGCCAGTTCATGACGATCCTCAGCGCGCTGGTCGCCGCCGGCGCGAGCTTCAAGCCCTTGTCCAACCTGCACCACGACCTGATCGCGTCTGATGCCGCCGCCGAACGCCTGGTCGAGCTAGACCGCCGGATCGTCCCCGACGACACGCACAAAAAAGGCGTGTTGCCCAGGCTGCCGCGCCACCAGCGGTCGGTGCGCTTTGAGCAGTTGACCTACACCTATCCGGGAGCTAAGACCCCGGCGCTGCGGAATGTCGACCTCGAAGTGGGCTTTGGTCAGATGGTCGCGGTCGTCGGCGGCAACGGCTCGGGCAAGTCCACGCTTGTCTCCGCGCTGGCGCGACTCATCACGCCCGACTCGGGCAAAATTCTCATCGACGGCCACGACATCAACCAGCACGACCTGCGCTCGGTCCGCAGTCAACTGGCCATGGTCACGCAGAAAACCAAGCTGTTCAAGGGCTCGATCGCCGACAACATCGCCTACGGCCGATCGTGGGCGCGACACGAAGACATCGTCGCCGCCGCCAAGGCAGCCACCGCCGACCTCTTCATCGACACCATGCCCGCAGGCTACAACACGATGCTCGGCGAGGGTGGCGAGGGCGTCTCCGGCGGGCAGGCCCAGCGTTTGTGCATCGCCCGGGCCGTGCTCCGCAACCCCACGATCCTTATCCTCGACGAAGCAACCAGCCAGGTCGACACGACCAGCGAAGCGCTGATCGCCAAGGCCATGGAACACATCACCGAAGGCCGAACCACTTTCGTCATCGCCCACCGCATGTCCACCATCGCCCACGCCGACCGCATCGTCGTCATGGAGGCCGGCCAGATCGTCGGCCAAGGCAAACACGACGAACTATTGAGCACCTGCCCCCAGTACCAGGCCCTGGCGCACGGACAATTCGCCGCGGCGGCGACGGCGGATTAAGAGTCCCTAATAACAAGGTGGGGCGGGCTTCCAGCCCGCCAACAGGCCAAAGGCCTGATTCAATTCTTCTCGTGGCTGCGCCACGATGGCGGGCAAGTTGCCCGCCCCACCTTTTCGTTTTATTAGAGACCCTAAGTGCTTGCCGCTCGATCGTGCATAATGGCGCCGCATGGGCCAACGCGATGACAACCCGCGCAACGACCCGCGATCCGATCTGCAACTGATCGACGCGATCAACCTCGGCGACGCCCACGCCTTTGAATCGCTCTACCTCCGACACCGCGACTACGCCCTGCGCATCGCCATGCGCTTTGCCGGCGAACGCGAGCTGGCGCTCGACGCGGTGCAGGACAGCTTCATCTATTTCTACAAAAAGTTCCCCGGCTTCACGCTCACCGCCAAGCTCACCACCTTCCTCTACCCCGTCCTCAAACACAACGCACTCGCCGCAAAACACAAGGCACGGCGTGCTCAAGGTGACACGAGCGACGAAGTCCTGAGTAGCCAGCCCAGCCCCGACCCCTCCAACGACCCGGCCAACGCCGATGCGCCCAGCGACCTCGCGGCCGT
>JBGSTE010000298.1:0-2209 GCA_041736655.1 Phycisphaeraceae bacterium
GCCGGCGGCAGCGGGCTGTTGACGCGTTACCTGCTGGCGCGGCAGAGCTCGAAAATCCCCGGTTTTTTGCAGGAATTAACGACGCTCCTCAGTGCCGGCATCCCGCTTTTGGAAGCGATCGACACCATCACACGCCAGCACGAGGGCCGATTCAAGCGGTCGATCATGATGCTCCGCGATCAGATCGCCGCCGGCTCGTCGCTGGCCGAGGCGATGGCCCGCCAGCCGGTGCTCTTTGACCCGCTGTGCCTGAGCATCGTCGAGGTCGGAGAGAACGCCGGCACGCTTGACCAGTCCCTCGCGCGGCTCGTGCAGTTCAAACGCCGATCGTCGACGATGAAGAACCGCGTCGCCTCGGCCCTGGTCTACCCGTGCATCGTGCTGTCGGTGGGCATCGCCATCAGCATGTTCCTCATGACCTATGTCGTGCCCAAGCTGCTGGGCGTGCTCGAACAATCCGGCAAGCCACTGCCTTTTGCAACGCAGGTCGTCAAAGGGCTAAGCGACACGATCCTCAACTGGTGGTGGGCGCTGGGGCTCGTGCTGATCGCGGTTGTTGTGGGCTTTAACATGATCGTCACCAGTCAGCGCGGCCAGTTGGCGTGGCACCGCCTTCAACTGCGTGTCCCGCTGGTGGGGGAGCTGATCCGCAAGCAGGGCATTTCGCGGGTGTCGATGGTGCTCTCGACGCTCTTAAAGAGCGACGTGACCTTTGTCCGCGCGATCCAGATCGCCCAGCGGACGGTGAAGAACCGGGTGCTGCGTGATGCGCTGACGACGTGCGAGCAGGCGGTCATGGCCGGCCGGGATATCGCCGACGCGCTGGAGAAGACCAAGGCCTTTCCGCCGCTGGTGATCCAGATCTTCGCGGTCGGTCAGGCGTCGGGCCGTTTGGAGCAGATGCTCGAAGACCTCGCGACGGACTACGATACGCAGGTCGAGCTGACGTCGGGTCGGCTGACGGCCCTGCTCGAACCCTTGATGATGATTCTGCTGGCGGTCGCGGTGGGGTTCATCGCGTTCGCCACGATCCTTCCGATCCTGGAGGCCGGCCATGTGCTTTAAGAAATATGTGAAAAACAGTGGAAAACGAACACAACTTCGCCGCAGAAGCTTCCGGGGCCGCGGCTTCTCGCTCATTGAGATCATGGTCGTCGTCGTGATCATCGGCATGCTCGCGGGTGCGGTGGCGATCGGCGTCAACGGGTACATGGACACCGCACGGACCAACCGCGCCAAGTCCGACATCGCGACGATCGTCGACGCGGTCGAGGCCTACAAGCTCACGCAGGGCCGATACCCCAGCAGCGACGAAGGCCTCGAGCCGTTGCCGCTCAAGAACACGCTGGACCCCTGGGGCAAGGCCTATGGTTACAACAACCCCGGACAGAATGAGCCGTTTGAGGTGTACACGCTCGGCGCCGACGGCCGCGACGGCGGCGAAGGGATCGACAAGGACATCTACTCCTGGCAACTGGGCCAGGTGGAGGCCACGCCTCAGTGATCAAACGCTCGTCGCTGATTGCTGGGCATCGCGCGTTCACCCTGATCGAGATCATGGCGGTGGTGACGCTCATCGGGCTGCTCGCGGCGGCGACGGCCTGGTCGCTGGCGGATGATGCCCAACAGGCGGGCTACGACGACGTGATCGATCGCCTGCGATACGCGGATTACTCGGCAAGGATGTCCGGCCAGCGCCTGGGCCCGAGCACGCTCATGATCGATCTGGAACGCCAGCGCCTCTGGGTTCAGAGCCCGGGGAAAAGGCAAGGCAGCAAAGAAGACGGCCACACGCTGCAACTGCCCGCAGGCTACCGCATCGCGGACGTGAGCTGGATCGACCCGACAGAGACGAAAGTGCGTCAGGGTCGGCCGAGGAAACTGATCAAGCACAGCAGCGGGATCATTGAGCTGGTGTATTCGTCGCAAGGCATCAGCCAGACTTACGTGATGAAGTTGACCGGCCCGGGACAATCGGACACGCAGCAAAGCAGCAGCGCCAATCAACGAACGACATGGATGCTGGTCAGCGGACTGACCGGCCAGGCAATACTTGAAGATGAAGAAGAAGCAATCAACCTGGTGCTTGAAGCGTCGGCTCAGGCGCGGCCTGACGCTCATTGAGGTCGTCGCGGCGATCGCGATCCTCGGCACGCTACTGGTGGGGGTCGTGCTGGCGCGGTCGAGCCACACGCGACAGCTAGCGCGC
>JBGSTE010000365.1:0-6534 GCA_041736655.1 Phycisphaeraceae bacterium
GCGAGGGCTGGGCGATCTCTCCTTCAGCCGGGCTGTACTTCGCCGGCTCGACCTTCGGTGGTGAAGCCAACAGCAAGCCCGGCCAGCGCTTCGGCGGCGGCAGCGGCCTGAACAAGGACGCAGGCCGATTCGGACGCGTCCCGTCCACGATCAACTGGAGCATCCACGGCGACTCGACCAATTTCACGGATGTCCAGCAGGGCAAGTCTCAGATCGGATACGTCGATGGCCACGTGTCCATGGAGCAGGCGACCGAGCTTGCGGACCTGGCATCGGGCAAAAGCACGTACAAGGCCCTGTGGGCTCCGGATGACAAGGACTGGGACTGATCCTGCCATCTCGATCAGGGCTTAACATGATCAGCATGTCTGGACGGATTGATCGCCGAAAGCCTGGCGTCCTTGCTGTGCTGCTGCTGGGGCTTTGCTCGCTGGCGTGCGGGTCCTGTGACTATCACGACGCCGAGCAGACGCGACTGGAGTTATGGACACTGTCGCTGTCACCGACGTTTGACGACTACATGCTTCGCGTGATCGACGAGTTTGAGTCCGCGCACCCGGGTGTTGAGGTGGTGTGGGTTGATGTGCCCTTTGATGCACTGGACCGCAAGCTGGTGACGGCTGCGGCCGCGAACCGATCGCCGGATGTCGTGAACTTTTCAGACCGGCAGTTTTCGCGCTACGCCGCGCTGGGCGCGATGCACGATCTGCATGGCCTCCTGCCGGGGGACCCCGCACAGACGTATCAGACGGGCGCGCTGCGCATCCTCGATCTGGATGGCAAGCTGCTGGCGCTGCCGTGGTACCTAACGACGCAGGTTCGGCTGGTCAACGAAGAGATGCTTCGTCGCGGCGGACTGACGCCGGACACGCTGGGCCAAGACTGGGATACGCTGCGCCAGCAGGCCCGCGACTACCACGCCAGGACCGGCGGGTTTCTCTTCTCGCTTCGGCTGGGTGAAGATTCGATCCTGCCGACGATGATGCTCCAGAGCGGGCTGGTGCCGTTTGTCGAGCGTGACGGCCGACTGGTTTCCCAACTGGCGAGCGAACCGATTATCGCTTACGTGCAGGCCTGGGTCGATTGCTTTCACGCCGGCGTGCTGCCGCGCAGCAGCGCAACCGGCGGGCACCAGGCGGAAGTGGAAGGCTTTCAGAACGGCCAACTGGCGGTGATCCAGACCGGCGCGAACATGCTCAACCGCGTGCGCGATGCGAACCCGGTGGTCTACGAACAGACCGCCGTGCTCACGCCGCTCTCAGGCAAGCTTGGCCGCTCACACGTCGCGGTGATGCCCATCGGCGTGATGGGTCAGAGTCAGCACCCGGAACTGGCGGCGGCCCTGGCCTGGCATCTGACCAGCGCCCAGAACCAGACGCAGTTGTCGCGTCGTTCGAGCGTGATGCCCTCGACGCCGGCGTCGCTGGTTGACCCGTATTTCCGTGGGCAAGGTGAAGACGCGGCGGACCGGCTGGTTGAGGCGCGCGTGCTCTCGGCCAATTCGCTGGAGGACGCGGTGGCGTTCACGCCTGCACTGTCGGCCTGGCCGGACATGCGCCTGGCGTTTAACGAGGGCATGACGCGGATGCTCCTCAATAAAGCCGACGTGAAGGCCACGCTCATGCAGGTCGACAAGCAGTGGAACGCCCTGCTGCGTGCTTCGCCTGCCGCGACCCTGGACGCCATCCCCCGACCCGAGCCGGTGCCATGAACGATACACACACCCCACGCCTGCAAGGTAATCGCCGGGCCAAACGCTCGACGCTGCGCCCGCACGGGACATGGACGCCGTACTTGTTCCTCTTTCCTGCGGCGGCGATCCTGGGCACGTTTGTGCTCGCGGCCATGCTGCAGGTGGTCTACTTCTCGCTGACCGACTACAACGTGTTCCGCGGCGGGTCGTTCATCGGGCTGGAGAACTACCGACGGCTGATGAGCGACGAGCGTTTCTGGTTCTGCCTGGGCAACAGTTTCATTTATCTCCTGGTGACGCCGGTGCTGATGGCGCTGAGCCTGGGCGCGGCGATGGTGGTGCACGCGGGCCTGCGTGGCTTGACGCTTTTGCGTGTGCTGCTGTTCATGCCGGTGGTCACGCCTACGATCGTCGCGGCCATCGCGTTCCGCCTGCTCCTGGATGAAGACGCCGGGCTGATCAATTCGGCGCTGAACCTCATCGGCATCGCGGATCTTCCGTGGCTGACCGGGCACCCGTGGACGCTGATTTCCGCGATGCTCGTGACGCTGTGGAAGGGCTTTGGCTACTACATGATGATTTTTCTGGCAGCCCTGATGGCCGTGCCGCGCGAGCTGGAAGAAGCCGCGGCCATCGACGGCGCAGGCCGGCTGGGTGTTTTTCTCAATGTCACGCTGCCGTCGCTTCGGCCGATCCTCGTGCTGGTCGCGGTCATCTCGTCGATCTCGGCGCTGAAGGTCTTCGACGAGCTGTTCATCACCGTCAAGGGCGTACCGGTCTCGCAGCAGACGGTCGTTCCGCTGATCTACGACACCGCCTTTGCGCGCGGCGAGTTCGGGCTGGCCTGCGCGATCGGTGTGGTGCTGTTCATCGTGGTGCTGCTGTTCTCTTTTGCTCAGTTGAGGATCGCACGTGACCAGTAAACGCCCGCTCTGGCTGTCGGTTCTGTTCTATGTCAGCGCGCTGTTGCTCGCAGCGATCGCTATCGGCCCGGCCCTCTGGCTTCTCGCCACCGCCTTTGCCGGGCCCGGCGTACCACTGAGCCAACTGCCCGCGCCAAGCGACATCACGCTCGACAACTTCGCAGGCGCCTGGTCCGATGGCGGGCTCGGCGGAGCGCCGGACAAACAAGGCAACCCGCAGTGGTGGACCAGCCCGCTCGTCAACTCGATCCTCGTCACGCTGGTGCAGACGTTCCTCAACGTCCTGCTTGCGGCCCTGGCCGCGTACCCGCTGGCACGCATGCAGTTCCGCGGACGCTCGCTCATCTTCACCCTCATCCTCGCCACCATCATGGTGCCCGAGCAGGTCATCGTCGTGCCGGTCTTTCGCACCGTCGTCGGTATGGGGCTGTACGACACACTCGCGGCGGTCGTGCTGCCCTTCTCGGTCACCGCCTTTGGCGTTTACCTCTGCCGACAGGCCTTTCTTGCTATTCCGATCGAGCTCGAAGAAGCGGCGCGCATCGACGGCGCTAACGCGGTGCGCATCTGGTGGCACGTCATGCTCCCGCTCGCCAGGCCCGCGCTGGCAACGCTGGCGGTCTTCAGCGTGATCGGCGCGTGGTCGAACCTGCTCTGGCCGCTGATTGTCCTGCAAAGCCGCGAGACCCACACCCTGCCGGTGGCAATCAACCAGTTGCTGGGCGTCTTTGCGACCAATGTCCGCTACGCGTACGCGGCGAGTGTGCTCGCGGTGCTGCCGGTGATCGGGTTCTACATCCTTGCGCAGAAGCAGCTCACGCGTGGTCTGCTCGCTGGCGCGGTCAAGGGCTGATCACTCGTAGAGTAGAAATTGCTCGCGACGCTTCTTGAACGCATCGACACCCGCCGACGCCGACGACACGACACTCCGCCAGTCATCGCCCGCATCAAGCCGCTCCTGCACCGCGGCATTTCCCATCAGGCGCAGGTATCGCTCGTGCTGCCAGTCCTTGGGGTACAGCTTCCGCAGCGTTGCCGCGATCGCAAGGCCCGTCGCCACCGGCGTAAAGTCCTGCCGATGGGTGATCACGACATTCACCCCGCCGCACAACTCGCCGGCAAACGTGCTCGACTCCGGCGTAAAGCGGATCGGAACGAACGCCACACCTTTCAGTCCAAGTGCGCCAAGTTCCTGCGCCAGTTGTAGAGCGTCGATCCACGGCGCACCAAGCACTTCAAACGGGCTGTCTGTTCCCCGGCCGACCGACACGTTGGTCGTTTCCAACAGGCCGATGCCCGGGTACAAGAGTGCCTGCGTCACGCTCCGCATGTTCGGCGAAGGATTGACCCACCTCAGCGCGGTCTGTACCCAGTCCTGATCGCGGCTCCAGTTTTCACAGCGAATGACGACAAGCTCAAGCTCAAGACCGCGCTCGGCCTTGATCATCAACGCCAACTCACCAACCGTCATCCCGTGACGCACCGGCATGTCGTGCCAGCCGACAAACGACTGCTTGTCACCATCGAGCATCGGCCCCTCGACAAGTAAGCCGCCCAGCGGGTTGGGCCTGTCCAGCACGACAAAGCGCTTGCCATGCTCAGCCGCGGCGACCATCGCCTCGCCCATCGTCGAGATGTACGTATAAAAGCGCGTGCCGATGTCCTGGATATCAAAGACCAGTGTGTCGATACCGGCGATCATCTGCGCGGTGGGTCGGCGGGTCTGGCCGTAGAGGCTGTAGATCGGCAGGCCCGTCGCGGGGTCTTTGGCGTCGGCGATGTTTTCCTGATCGAGTTGGCCTGCCACGCCGTGCTCGGGGCTCAAGAGCGCCACGAGCTGGACCTGCGGGCTTTGGTGCAGCAGCGTGACCGTATCGACGCCTTCTGCATTCAAGCCAGTGTGATTGGTAATGAGCCCGACGCGCTGACCGGCCAGCGGTGCGAAGCCCTCGCGTGTCAGCACATCGATGCCGGTGAGCGTTGGCCTGTGTGATGGATGCGTGGGCTTGCCGCTGGTGCAGGCGACGCCGCTGATGACCAGGGCAGCAGCCAGAACAAGGAGAATCCATCGATGCAAGGTCGTATTGCGAGACGTCATATTGCGTTCACTTGGCGTGGAAAAACAAGGCTGACCAGCCAGCCGACAAGGAGCGCCGTGCCCGAGCCGACCACCGCCAGCCAGGGGAACGCGACCTTGATCTCCCACATCGGCAGGACAAACTGGATCACACAGAGCAGCGCCAGCGAGGTCAACGCGCCGATCATCGCCGCCGATGAACTGGCGCGCGGGACCCACAGCCCCAGCGCAAAGAGCCCGAGCAGGATACCGAATACGAAGCCCGCGATCGATAGCGCATTGCCGACGACCGTTCCGCCCCAATACTGCGCAACGATGCCGATGACGACCTGGACCAGCCCGAAGCCCACAGCCATGGCCTGCGAAAGCCGCAGCAGCCCGCGCTCGCTCAGTGGTTTGCGCAGCATCGGCCGAACAAAGTCATTGAGTAGCGAAGAAGCCGAGGCGCTGAAGGAACTGGACAGCGTCGACATCGTTGCGGCGAGCACGGCCGCGAGCATCAGCCCGGCCAAGCCGGAGTTGTGCGGAAAGTGATTGACGATGAAGTGCTGATAGACCTGGTCGGTTTTTTCCGGCGCGTCATCGCGGTTGGCATAAAAAACGCCCAGTCCGACGCCGATGAACAGGAACAGCGCGAACTGAAACACGACGACCAGCCCGCTGATCGACAGCGCGAGCGAGGCCTGCCGCTGCGAGCGTGTACTGAGGTAGCGCTGCACCATCATCTGGTCCGTGCCGTGCGTGCCCATGCCCAGCACCGCGCCGCCCAGCACGCCGGCCCAGAGCTGATACGGATTGGCCCAGTCAAATCCCGCATCGATCGGGTTGAGCTTGCCTGCATCAGCAGGCGAAAGCAGCGCCCCCCAGCCGCCCGGCAGATGATTGGCGAGAAAAAACAGCGTCGCGATGCCGCCGGCCATATAGATCAGAAGCTGGATACAGTCGTTCCACACCACCGAGCGCAGCCCGCCGAGGCAGGTGTAAACGATCGTCACCCCGCCGGTGATCAGCACGCACTCGGCCAGGCTGCGCCCCAGCAGCACCTGTAGGACGAGCGCACCGAGGTAAAGACGCAGCCCATCGCCGAGGTTGCGCGCGACCAGAAACATCGCGCCCGCGAATCGTCGGACCACCGGGCCAAAGCGCTGGTCAAGCACCTGGTACGCGCTGGTGATTTTGCCGGAGAAAAAAAGCGGCATCAGCCAATACGCGACGACCAGCCGACCCAGCAGCAGGCCGACAGCGAACTGAAGGAACTTCATACCGACGCCGCCGAAGCCCAGGCCCGTCACGCTCAGCACGGTGACCGCGCTGGTCTCGGTCGCGACGATCGAGCCGAGCACCGCCCACCACGGCATCGCATGGTCGGCATACAAAAAAGCCTGGGCCGACCGGTTGCGACGGCTAAACCACACGCCCACCGCGATCGCGCTGACCAGCGCCGCGATGAGCACCGTCAGATCAATCCAGCCCAGTGATACGGTGATGGCACACAGCAACCCTGAACCATCGTCATAAACACCCGAACGCCTGAAAAATCAAGCGAAACCTATACTCATGCGATGAACCTCACACCGCATAACCCGCAGGATCGGCCGCTGGTCGTCGGTGTCGACGGCGGCGGGACCAAGACCTGCGCCTGGCTGGCGCGCGTTCAGGCGCAGACACCCTCCGACATCGCCTCGTGCGTGATCGGCAAAGCCACCGCCGGGCCGTCAAACCCGGCGACGATCGGCGTCCAGGCCGCAGCCCGGGTCATCGTGCAGGCTGTCCATCAAGCACGCGATCAGGCAAAGGTTCATCAACAACCTATCGCTTCACTTGTAGCCGGCATCGCGGGC
>JBGSTE010000381.1:0-3128 GCA_041736655.1 Phycisphaeraceae bacterium
CCAGCGACAGGGCCGAGGCCCGCAGCTGCGAGCGGGTGGTGGCGATGAGCTGGTAGTTGGTGTCGACGCTGCGGAGCGCGTCCTTGACTTCGAGCGTGACGACCTGGGCCTGCAGGCGGTAGTTTTCCAGCGAGCGCTGGCGCTCGAGGGTGCGTTGTTCAAAGAGCGCGGTGGCGCTGCGGTTGCCCCACGGCCGTTCAAACTCCAGGCCCAGCGCGTAGTCGATGTAGTCGCGGTCCGTGGTGTTGCCCAGCGCGTCGCCGGCGTTGTTGACGTCAAGGCCGTTGAACGTCGTCGCGGCGGTAAGGTTGAGGATCGGGAGCTGCGCGTTGTCGGCGAAGACCCGGCGGACGTCCGCGTCGTTGATCTGCAACAGCGCCGTCTCGATCTCCGGCCGATGCTGCAGCGCCGTCGTCACCTGGTCCAGCAGGCTGAAGCTGATCGCCACGTCGGCCGGGCTGTCGGTCGGTTCGAGGATGGTTTCGTCGATGACCGGCAGGTCCGGGTCGTTGATCAGCCGCTTGAGCCGGTCCGAGAGCGTGCGGACACTCTGCCGGGCGCGGAGCACGTCGGCCAATCGCTGGTCGACCCGGGCGTTGACCTCGTTAAGGTCCGCCAGCAAGAGGTCAAAGCCAAAGCGTGGCTCGAGCTTGTCACGCATCACGATCGTCCGCTCGTAGAGCCGCTGCTGGATCAGCAACGTTCGGCGGGCGGCGGCGAGCTGCCAGTAGGCCTGCTCGACGCTGCTGGCGAGGTCGAGCATCGTCTCTTTAAGCCGGGCGCGGTCCGCGTCGCGTGCGATCGTGGCGAGCTCGATGTTGGCGCGGGACACGTCGCTGCCATAGCCACGCAAGAGCGGCTGGGTGAGCTGGACCAGGACATCGGCGTCGTAGAATCGCGAGACGCCGAAGAAGGACGGGTCCTGCTGCGAGCGATCGACCTGCGCCTGCACGACGAGCTGCCCGCCTGATTCAAAGGACTGGCGGATGCCGGTGCGGAGGTTGGTATTTTCGGATTGCTGGTCGCCGGAGAGACCGGGGATCGCGCCCGGCGGCCGTGGCGTGTCGAGCTTGGCCCAGTTGACGCCGGCAAAGAGCACGGTGTCGAACACGGCCTGGGCCTGGGTGATCTGCTGCTGACTGATCTGCGGGCCTAGCCGGGCGATGCTCAGGTCAAGGTTGTGTTCGACCGCCTTGCGGATCGCGGTTCGCAGGTCCAGCACGACCGTCGGCGGCTGCTCGCCGGCCAGGAGGTCGCCGCCCACTTGCAGCGGCGTGCCCTGATACGCATCCAAACCGCTGATCGCGTCCGCAGCCTTGAGGTTGTCTTCGACCGTTTGCCGGTCGTCCGGCAGGTTCACGCCGTCGGCCTTGGCCTTGTCGAGGATCCGCTGCAGCGACTGCTCAAAGTCATTGGGCGCCTGCTCCACGCGGACTTCATCAGCCCGGCCTTCGAGCTTGGCGCGGTGGTCCGCCATTAACGACTCACGCAGCTCCGCGGTCGAAACCTTCGGCGTGCCGAGCTGACAACCGGCGAGCGACAGCAAACCGACGCCGCTGAGGACGCTGCCGAGGAGGACCGCCGTTGAAAGGCGAAAAACAGGTGCAGGGGTCATACGCATGGCCGGACAATAGCCGGTGGACTGCGGGGAGTCAATCCAATCTCGTACAGCGTACGGCTCATCGGCGTCGTCCCCGCCGCCGCGTCCGCTGGCGCGCTGAGGCTGCTATGATGACCTGTTTACCCCGCTACGCGCACACGGAGTTTCACGATGGCCCGCAAGATGACGATGACCGAGAAGATCCTCGCCGCACACGCCGGGAAGCGCGAGGTCGCGCCCGGAGAGAATGTCTGGTGTGACGTCGACATCCTCATGACCCACGACGTCTGTGGCCCGGGGACCATCGGCATCTTCAAAGAAGAGTTCGGCAAGAACGCCAAGGTCTGGGACAACACACGCATCCCCATCATCCCCGACCACTACATCTTCACCGCCGACGGCAAGTGCCACCGCAATATCCAGATCCTCCGCGACTTCGTCAAAGAGCAATCCATCAAGTACTACTACGACCCGGACTTCCTCGACACCGACGAAGGCTCGGGCATGCCCAACCCCTATCGCGACCCGACCAAGACCAGCTACAAAGGCGTCTGCCACAAGGCTCTGCCCGAAGAAGGCCACTGTCGGCCAGGTGAAATCCTCCTCGGAACCGACAGCCACACCTGCACCGCTGGGGCCTTTGGCCAGTTCGCCACCGGCGTGGGCAACACCGACGCCGCCTTCACCATGGGCACCGGCAAGACCTGGCTCAAGGTCCCGCCCACCATGCGCTTCAACTTCCATGGCGACATCCCGCCCTACCTCACCGCCAAGGACCTCATCCTCGCGGTCATCGGCGACATCGGCTTCGCCGGCGCGACCTACAAAGCCATGTACTTCGCGGGCACCGGCATCAACGCGCTGTCACTCGAAGACCGCATGACCCTCACCAACATGGCCATCGAGGCCGGCGGCAAGAACGGCATCTGCGACGTCGACGAAAAAACACTCGCCTACGTCAACGCACGCTCCAACCGGCCAAAACCCGCCGGCGGATGGAGCGTCTACACCGAAGACGAAGGCTGCACCTACGACTACGAACAAACCTGGGACCTGGCCAACTTCGAGCCCCTCGTCGCTGCGCCCCACAGCCCCGACAACACCCGCACCGCCCACGAGCTGCAAAAAGCCAACACCAAGCTCGACCGCGCCTACATCGGCTCCTGCACCGGCGGAAAAATCACCGACATGATCTTCGCCGCCAACATCCTCTTCGGCAAAGAAGTCAAAATCCCCACCTTCGTCGTCCCCGGCTCGACCGAAGTCCACAAGGACATGCTCGAACTGAACCTCTACGGCGAGCCCCTCATCGCCAAACACGCCAGCGGCCACGCCGACGCTAAGCGCAGCGAAGCGTCTGGTCCGCGCGACAAACGCGCCACCACCAGCATCTACCAGGCCCTCGAAGACGCCGGCTGCCTCATCGGCGCCGCCAGCTGCGCCGCCTGCCTCGGCGGCCCCACGGACACCTTCGGCCGACTCAACGAACCGATCAACTGCATCAGCACCACCAATAGAAACTTCCCCG
>JBGSTE010000411.1:0-4547 GCA_041736655.1 Phycisphaeraceae bacterium
GCTGTTCGCCACCGCGCGCGAGGCGGTGCAGGCCCAGACCATGCCGCCGGCCAAATCCGCCCAGCCCACGCAGGCCCAGCGCGAACTGCTCCTGGCCTACTTCGAGGACCAGCTCACCGGCGACGAGAAGAAGAAGCTCGACGAAAAGCTCCAACGCCCCGAGTCGGGCAACTACGCCAACCACGACGACCTCTTCTCCGGCAAGTTCGCCGACCTGCCCGGCTACACCCACGACCGCCGCTGGCTGATCAGCGAGTTCATCTTCGAAGACAAGATCAACCGCCTGCTCGACTACCAGGGGCAGCGCACCATCGACGGCCAACCGATGAACGTCGTCGGCGACAACGGCGTGAACCTTGGCACCAAGTTCGGCGGGCAGACGCTGCGGCAGAACATCACCAACCCCTTCCTCCTGCCGACCACCATCGGCGTGCGCTACTACGCCAACGAGTCGCTCACCAGCGGCCACCTGCTGACGATGATCTCCAACGCCCGCAAGATCGCCGGCTACATGACCGCCGAAGAAACCATGCGGGCCCACTACCCCGCCATGCACCAAATCATGCAGGCGGACCTCCAGCACCGCCAGACGATGCGCAGCCGTGCGCAGTTCCTCAACGACCACATCGAGCGCCTGCTCAAGGACCTCTACCAGGACAAGCACGCCGACCTGCTGCCGACCTTTGTGCGGGCGAAGGTCGATGAGCCGCAAGAGAAAGAGCGCCGAGAGACCAACCTCGAACTGCTGGAGCGCTACGAGCCGCAGGACCTTCACGCGATCTACCTCGGCCTGGGCCGGTACACGCGCGAGGGCGTGAGCTATGAACAGGTCGTCGAACAGTGCGAGCGCGACTGGTTCTTTGCCGGCGTGCACGAGAAGCGGATCCACACCCGCGTCTCGATCATGAAGGTGCTCCACAGCAACTGGGACATGTCGCTGATCTATGAAGACGTGCGGAAGAAGAACCTGCGTCTGCCGACCTACAAGCCGCTGAACGATGCGGAGATGGCTGTGGTCGGGCAGGCCCTGCAAAAACACCGCGCCAAGGGCGACAACTACCAGCAGATCATCGACAAGTGCCTGGCGGAGTGGGAGTCGGCCTTCCGCGATCAGCACGCCTCGGCCGGCTCACTGGATGATGCGAAACTCACGGGCCTGATTCATGAACTGTATGTCAAGGTCTTTGAACGCAGGCCCACCGCCGAGGAACTGCAAGACAACCTCGCGCTGATGCGGACCTACCTCGCCAAGCTCGGCACGCAGGAATCGATCGCCAAGCTCATCGAGTCGCTGATCCTCAGCTCCGAGATGTACTACCGCAGCGAGTTCGGCCAAGGCGAGCCGGACACGCACGGCCGACGGATGCTCTCGCCACGCGACGCGAGCTATGCCCTGGCCTACGCGCTGACGGACTCAAGCCCGGACGCGGAGCTTGTCGCCGCGGCCGAGTCGGGCAGGCTCAACACGCGCGAGGACTACCGGCGTGAGGTGCTGCGGATGCTCAGCCGGCGGGACCAGTACACCATCATCGACGAGACGGTTCAGAAGGCCAACTTCAGCGCCAGCATCACCAACCTGCCCATCCGCAAGCTGCGCTTTTTCCGCGAGTTCTTCGGATACCCCAAGGCGATGACCGTCTTCAAGGACGACGTGCGCTTCGGTGCCGGTGTCATCGATGGCCCGGTCGGCCGACTGGTCGAAGAGGCGGACATGCTCGTGGCCCACATCCTCGAAGAGGACCAGCGTGTCTTTGAAGAGCTATTGACGACCGACCGATTCTACGTCTATCACAGCGGCGACAACGCGGCGATGCAGGCCGCGTCCGACCGGCTGCGGACGATCTACGACTACTTCAACAACGACGACTGGCAGAACTTCACGCAGGACGAACTCTACGCGCACATGCCCTTCATCGTGAAGATGCAGATGCGTGGCACGGTGTTCCCCGACTTTGAAACCAACGAGAACCGACAGCGCGACTGGGTCCGCAGCTTCAAGTCCACGATGACCAGCCTCGAATTGCGCTTCGCCAAGGGGCAGAAGAACGCGGTCCCGTATGACGAGTTGCCCATGGCGTACTGGCACAAGGGCAACGCGACCGGGCGGACCGGGCAGGTCATGCGCGGTGAAGAAGTCGCGACCTTCTTTAATATCGATCCGCGCAACTGGGACTATCCGACGACTCAGCCCGCGGCGATCGCCAACCGCAGGGGCATGCTCACGCACCCGGCCTGGCTGATCGCGCACTCACTGAACACCGAGACCGACCCGGTGCGCCGCGGCAAGTGGGTGCGTGAGAAGCTGCTGGCCGGCACGATCCCCGATGTGCCCATCACCGTCGACGCGGTGGTCCCCGAAGACCCGCACAAGACGCTGCGCCAACGCCTGGACAAGAAGACCGGCGAGGACTACTGCTGGACCTGCCACCAGAAGATGGACCCGCTGGGCCTGGCGTTTGAAATCTACGACGACTTTGGCCGATACCGCACGCTCGAGCGCCTCGAACACGCGGAGAACCTGATCACGCCGCAGAAAAATGCCCCGCGCGTTGAGGGCGTCCAACTGCCGGTGTACAAGACCCTGCCGGTCGATGCGCGGGGCGAGCTTACCGGCACGGGCGACGCGGCGCTCGACGGGCAGGTCGAGAACGCGATGGACCTGGCCGACCGCCTGGCGAAGTCGCGGGTAGTTCGGCAGTCGATCATTCGGCACGCGTTCCGCTATTTTCTTGGCCGAAATGAAACGCTTTCGGATTCCCGGACACTCATCGACGCCGAGCAGGCGTATGTTGACAGCAACGGCAGCTTTGACGCGGTCATCGTGAGCCTGTTGACCTCTGATTCATTTATCTATCGCAAGAGAACTGAGGACTGAGCATGGCCATCAACCGACGCGAATTTATCCGAGCCACCGCGATGGGCACCGCGAGCCTCGCGCTCATGCCGGCGTTTAACCACCTGCTGGCTGCGCCGATCGAAGGGGCCGCGGGCTTCCCGCACCGCTTCATCTTCATCCGCAAGTCCAACGGCAACGTGCCGCGCTACTGCACGCTGCCTTCGTTCTCTGCCGAAGAGCGCAAGATGGATGATCAGAAGCAGGCGTTTGAGGTGGCGCTGGATAAGCACGAGCTGCCCGATTGGCTGCGCGTGCTTGAAGGCCACAAGGAAAACATGACGGTGCTGCACGGCATCTCGATGGCGGTCAGCGGCGGCGGGCACTATTCGTTCTCCGGCTGCATGGGCGCGTACAAGGCCGGGCGGAACGTGCTGAGCGGGATCAAGCGAACGACCGTGGACTTTGAGCTTGCCCGGCTGTTCCCCTCGCCCTTTGGTCACGTGGAGGTGTCGCTCGCCGCGGCCGGCGCGGGCACGACCTTCCGCAACGGCATCGTGTCGGGGTTTTCTGCGCCCGCCGCGCACCAGCGGAACTACTGCTACGCCGACCCGCAGACCGCGTATGACGAGCTGTTCAAGTCCGTGACCAACAGCAACGCGGTCGACTCGGACAACACGCTGCTGGATTACCTGCACGAGCAGGAGGCGCAGAACCTCAAGGGCCTGGACGGCGATGAGCGTGAGAAGATCAGCGGCCACGTCGAGTCGATCCAGGCGATCCGCGAGCGTAACGCCAAGGTCGCGGCGCTGGGCGAGGTGATTGCGAAGAACCTACCGACGATCGATAAGATTCACGCCGACGGCGGGCCCAACGCGACGCTGACGCAGAAGCAGGACGCGTTCACGGATGTGCTGGTCGCGGCGCTGGTGTCGGGCCTGACGAATGTCGTGACGTACACGATCGACGACCTGGGCACGCCGATCACGACGCTGCCGGGCAACAAGGACAAGATCGACATCCACCGGCTTGGCCACAACGCCGGCAGCGACCGGGAACTGCGCGACGAGATCAAGGCCACGCACATGGCCCAGGTCGCCAAGCTCGTGACCAGACTCAAGGCCATCCCCGAAGGCAACGGCTCGATGTTCGACAACACGACGATCATCTACATGCCCGAGACCGGTGCCGGGCACCATGGCCCGGACACCGAGGCGCCGATGGTCGTCATGACCGGACGAAACTCCAAGCTCGACATCGCCGGCCGATACATCCGCCTGCCCTTCCACGGCAGCGAGGGACACAAGACCCTGAGCAACTGGTACACGACGCTGCTCAATGCGTACGGCAACCCGATCGAACACTACGGCGACCTCGATCAAACTATGTCCCGCAACCACCTGGAACAAACCGGGGCGATCCGGCGATTCCTGTCCTGACGCGGGCCGAACTACTCAAGAGCATAGCGCAAGCCCAAAGGGTGCCCCGGTCGCTTGCCGGCCGGGCCGACGCGTTTGAAGATTCGCCCGGCTGGCAAGCAGCCGGGGCACCCGTCACGGTAGCGTTTAGCACGCGCCGCGATTTCACGCCGGGACGTTGAGAGGGCAACAAAAAAAGGACGGCTCCGCGAGGGAGCCGTCCCGTTTTGATTCAAGCTTGCTGGTGGAAATTACCAGCGGTCGCCGCCGCGGCTGCCGCCGCCACCGCCGCCGCC
>JBGSTE010000437.1:0-3655 GCA_041736655.1 Phycisphaeraceae bacterium
GCGGAGATGAACGCGGCGAGGCTGCCGACGATCATGGGCGTCCAGCCGTACTCCTGCAGCATGAGCGGGCCGGCGTCCCTGGCTTTGTAGGCAGTCGCCGCCAAGAGTGTCACCACGCCCAGCAGGAAAGAAAACTCCACCGCCGCGGCGATGTGTAAGCCCACGAGTACGCCCGCAACGATCGTCACCAGCGAACGTGACGTGCCGGGCATCATGGCCAGGCACTGGATCATGCCGATCATCAGCGCCATGCGCCAGTTCATCGCGTCAAAGCTCTGGCCGACATGTTCATCGCCGGACTTGTGCCGCTTCCAGTAGGCGACCGCGAGGATGGCGATGCCGCCAACGGCCCAGGTGATGACGATCGTCCATGCATTAAAAAGATGTGCTTCGATCCAGTCGTCGAGCAGTAGACCGACCACCGCCGCCGGCGTAAACGCAACAACCAGGTTGATGAACAGCCGAAGCCCCGCCGGGTCGCCCTTGGTCAGCCCGACAGGCCCGAGCATGCCCACCACGCCTTGCCGAACCCGCTGCCAGTAAAGCCCGAGCACCGCGACGATCGCCCCAGCCTGGATGCAGATCGCAAAGGCGTTGGCCGCCTCCTGGGCCTGAGCCGACTGCGTGCCGATGCCCAGGAGGTTCTGTGCAATCAGCAGGTGTCCGGTCGAACTCACCGGCAGGTACTCGGTGAGCCCTTCCACCAGCCCGAGGATCAATGCTTGCCACCAGGTCATGCCTAAATCACCCTCATTCTTGGGTTTACACTCAACGGCCGGTTCACGCCGACTTCGCAGATGCTATCGGCGATCGGGGACGCCTGAGCCCTAGAGTTGCCCCGTTAACTTGTTTTTGATGTGGCAAGGCGATATAATCCGTTAATCCGGATATTAGGATGATAAGCAGGACGCGACCTCATGAACCGATTTCTACAACTCCTCCAGCAACGCGTGGTCTATTTCGACGGCGCGATGGGTACATCCATCCACAAGCTCGACCTGGACCTCGAAAAGGACTACCTGGGCTTGGAGAACTGTACCGAAGTTCTCGTGCTCACCCGGCCGGACGCGATCCAGTCGATCCACGAAAGCTACCTCGCCGCCGGCGCTGACGCGGTGGAGACCGACACCTTCGGCGCGATGCCGCACGTGCTCTGCGAGTTTGATCTGCAAGACCGCTGCCACGAGATCAACGTCAAGGCCTGCCAACTGGCCCGTGCAGCCTGTGACAAGTTTGCAACACCCGACAACCCGCGGTTTGTCATCGGGTCCATCGGCCCTGGCACGAAGCTCATCACACTCGGCAACATCGATTGGCCAACGATGTTCGCTTCCTACAAAGCCCAGGCCAAGGGCCTCATCGAGGGCGGCGCGGACCTGCTGCTTCTTGAAACCTGTCAGGACATCCTGCAGATCAAGTGTGCGGTCAGCGCGGTTGTTCAAGCGATGAGCGAGATGGGCACCAAGCCCGCGATCAATCCCGAAGACACCGGCCTGCCGATCATGGTGCAGGTCACCATCGAGAACACCGGCACGATGCTCACCGGCACGGAGATCGCCGCCGCCGCACACGCGCTCAAAGACTACCCCATCGTCTCGCTGGGCATGAACTGCGCGACCGGTCCGGAAGACATGGCCGACCACATCAAGTATCTCGCGCGCCACTGGCCGCGACATATCTCGGTCCTGCCCAACGCCGGCCTGCCCACGCTCATCGCCGGCGAAACCGTCTACCCGCTCCAGCCCGAGCCCTTCAGCCAGACCATGGCCAAGTTTGTCGATCAGTTCGGCCTCTCCATCGTCGGCGGCTGCTGCGGCACCACGCCCGAGCACATCCGCCGAACCCGCCAGCGCGTCGGCGAGCGATTGGCTGAAAAACAAGCAAAAAAGCCCATGACGCCCTCGGTCACCTCGCTCTACAGCGTCACCGAGTACCGGCAGGACAAGTCGCTGTTAAACGTCGGCGAACGCTGCAACGCGTCGGGCTCACGCGCGTTTAAGAAGCTGCTCGAAGCCGAAGACTGGGACGAGATCATCTCCCTGGCCCGTGAGCAGGTGCGCGAGGGCTCGCACGTGCTGGACGTCAACGTCGACTACGCCGGCCGAGACAACGCACGCGACATGCACGAAGTCGTCACGCGCCTGGTCCGACAGGTCGATGCGCCGCTGATGCTCGACTCAACCCAGCCGGCAACGATCGAGGCGGGCCTGCGCGCTGCCGGCGGCAAGTGTCTCATCAACTCGGGCAACCTCGAAGACGGCGAAGAAAAATTCGCCGTCATGTGCGAACTGGCCAAGCGCTACGGCGCGGGCCTGGTGCTGGGCGCGATCGATGAAGACCCCGAAGAAGCGATGGCCCGCACCGCCGATCGTAAAATCGCGATTGCGCGTCGCATGCGCGATCTGGCGGTCAACACCTACGGCCTGGCCGAGCACGACCTCATGTTCGACCCGCTGGTCCTGCCGATCTCCACCGGCATGGACAAGGACCGACGATCGGGACTCGAAACGATCGAGGGTGTCCGCCGCATCGCCGCCGAGTTCCCCAACTGCCAGACCACCGTGGGGTTAAGCAACATCAGCTTCGGCCTCAAGCCCGCGGCCCGGCAGGTGCTCAACTCCGTTTTCCTGCACGAACTCTACGAGGCCGGCCTGACCAGCGCGATCGTCCACGTCAGCAAGATCCTGCCCCGCACGCGCATCGCCGACGAGCAGTGGAACGCCGCGCTGGACCTCATCTACAACCGCTGGCGCAGCGAAGGACAAGAGGTTGCGCTGCCCGACGGCAACATGACGCTCGACCCGCTGCAGATTTTCGTCAGCCTCTTCACCGACGACGCGGAGGTTCAGTCGCACAAGGTCGACCTGGCCGACCTGCCGCTGGAAGAGCGACTGCAGAAGCACATCATCGATGGTGAAAAGAAGGGCCTGCCCGAGACGCTCACCGCCGCGATGGGCAAGTACTCGCCGCTTGCGATCATCAACGACCACCTGCTGGCGGGCATGAAAGTCGTCGGCGATCTGTTCGGCTCCGGCCAGATGCAGTTGCCTTTCGTGCTCCAGTCGGCCGAGGTGATGAAGATGGCGGTGGCCTATCTCGAACCCTTCATGGAAAAAGTAGAGGGCCAGACCAAGGGCTCGATCGTGCTCGCCACCGTCCGCGGCGACGTGCACGACATCGGCAAGAACCTGGTCGACATCATCCTCACCAACAACGGCTACACCGTGCACAACCTGGGCATCAAGCAGCCGATCACCGCGATCCTCGATGCCTGGAAAACCACCAAGGCCGACGCGATCGGCATGTCCGGCCTGCTCGTCAAGTCCGTCAACGTGATGGAAGAAAACCTGCACGAACTGAACGCGCAAGGCGTCACCGCGCCGGTTTTGTTGGGAGGCGCTGCGCTGAGTAAACAGTACTGCGAAGGCCACCTCCGCGGCATCTACAAGGGCAGGGTCTACCACGGCAAGGACGCGTTTGAAGGCCTGCGCATCATGGACATGATCGCTGGCAAGAAGCAGGACGAATTGAATAACGAGATCGAGGCCCGCATCACTGGCCGGGCCGAGGCCGCGGAGAAAATCGAAGCGCTCAAGACGAAGACCGTCGCGGTGTCATGTGGCTGCGGCGTCGCGCACGGCCCCGGCGGCGCCAC
>JBGSTE010000459.1:0-4947 GCA_041736655.1 Phycisphaeraceae bacterium
GCCGCCGCCGCGCGCGACGCCCAGCTGCAGGGCCTGATCGTGCAGTGCCAGACCTCCGCCGAGCACCTGGCCCAGTTCGACAAGTCCATGCAGTCCACTCGCGACGCCGTCAAGCAGCACCGCGCCGAGAACGCCCGGCTCGACTCCGCCGTCCACCGCCTGCAAATCTCCCAACGCGAGCACGAAGTCAAGGCCGACGCCGTCAAACAGCGAACCCACGAACAACTCGAAATCGACCTCGTCGCGCGATACAAGCAGGTGTTGGGTGTTGGGTCTGAAACGTCGGGTGATGAGGCTCAAAGCGAATCACAACGCGCGGATGAAGCAAAGCACGGCACCGAAACCCTAGCCGCTTCCGCCGACTCGCCCCCAACCCCCAACTCCCAAACCCCAACCCCCAGCTTCGACATCGACTGGCAACAAACCCAAACCGAGATCGAAGACCTCAAAGGCAAGATCGCGCGCCTCGGCAACGTCAACCTCAACGCCATCGACGAAGAAGCCCAGCTCGAAGACAAACAGGACGAACTGGCCGACCAGGTCAAGGACATCGAAGAAGCCGAGCGCCAGCTCCGCCAGCTCATCGAGCAGATCAACAACGACTCCCGCGCCCGCTTTGAAGCGACCTTCAACGAGGTCCGCGAAAACTTCGCCGGGCAAAACGGCCTCTTCCGCAAGCTCTTCGGCGGCGGCAAGGCCGACATCCACCTGGAACCCGACGAAAACGGCAACATCGACATCCTCGAGGCCGGCATCGAGATCATGGCCAAGCCCCCCGGCAAAGAACCACGAGCCCTCTCGCAGCTCTCCGGCGGCGAGAAGACCATGACCGCCATCGCGCTGCTCATGGCCATCTTCAAGTCCCGGCCCTCGCCCTACGCCATCCTCGACGAAGTCGACGCCGCACTGGACGAAGCCAACGTCGAACGCTTCGTCAACATCCTCCACGGCTTCCTCGACCGCTCGCACTTCATCGTCATCACCCACCACAAACGAACCATGCAGGGCTGCGACGCGCTCTACGGCATCACCATGCAGGAACGCGGCGTCAGCAAACGCGTCCGCGTCCAGTTCGACCAGATCGCCCACGGCCACGAAGTCAGCAAAGACCTCCTCAACAAGGTCGCCCAAACCGAACAGCCCGAGCCCGCCACCGAGCAAGCCGCATCTGCATCCACACCCTCGCCCCTCGCCCCTCACCCCTCCCCCCTTGCATCAACCCACCCCTTCAAACCCGCGATCGCTCAAGTCAAGGCATCAGCGGACAAGGGGTCAGGGATCAGTGAAGTCGCGGAATCATCCGACCCCTCGCCCCTGCCCCCTCGCCCATCGCCCCTCTACCAGATTGACCTGCCCGAATCCGAAGACGCCCCCAAAGAACTCGCCTCCGCGACGCTGGATTCTGCCCCCAACCCCCACCCCCCAAACCCCAACCCCCAGCCCAAATCCAACCGCGAAAAACTCGCGGACCTGTTGGCGGGGAACACCACCGCAGAACACGACTAAGCACTAGTCACATGACGCGCAACACTTAAAATCATGCCAGCTTGAGTTGATCCACTGCCGATTCAAATCAGGGCATGGTAAAATGCTAGGTAAGTGCTTAGACGAGCAGGGGGATCGAGCGCCTGTGGAGTTCTGGAGTTCCAATGAAGCTGACCATCGACCCACATAAGCTGGAGGACTTCTGTCAGCGCTACGGCGTGGTGGAGTTGGCGCTCTTCGGCTCGGTGCTGCGTGAAGACTTCGGACCCGACAGCGATGTGGATGTACTCGTCGCGTTTAAGTCCGGCCAGACGATGACGATCGAAAAGCATCTGGCGATGCAGGACGAACTCTCGGCGATATTCGGCGGCCGTCAGATCGACCTGACGCAGAAGCGGCTCTTGAAAAACCCCTACCGCCGACACGAGATCCTCACCACGCGGCAGGTGCTCTATGCCGCGTGAACATCCCCCGGCCGCGGCCCTCCTCGATATGCTCGACGCCGCAGAAGCCGCGCTTGAGCATGTAGCCGGCAAGACCCGCGAAGACTACGAACATCAGCGGCTCATCCGCGATGCGGTAGAACGCAACATCGAGATCATCGGCGAAGCGGCCCGGCGACTATCCAGAGACTTTCGCGACCAGCACCCCCAGATCCCCTGGCGGATCATCATGGCGACCCGTCACATCCTCGCCCATGACTACGACGCGGTCGACAACGACACCGTCTGGCGCATCCTGACTGATCACCTCCCGCCATTAATCGAGCAGTTACGCTGCCTGATCCCGCCACCACCATCCATCCTTTGAACCTGCATACAAACCCGTGCCATTTTCCCGATGCTATTGACCCCTCCCAAGTCGGCCCACCACTCGCATCCGCTTCTGACGCGTCATCCAACCGCGAAAAACTCGCGGACTTGCTTGCGGGCAAGGTAGCGGACAACAACGGTTAGGTTTTTCGCGCTGACGGGGTTTTTGTAATTGCTAGCTCTTTGATTGTAAACTATTGCCATGTGGTTGATCCAAATGGACATCCATCACGATACGACGTGGTGGGTCGCCATCTTCATTCTGGGCTTTGGCTTCATCGTTGTTGTACCTCTTATTTTTCTTTTTTTTTGGGTCCCGAATTGGGCGCGGGCACGTTGGCACACGCGTGGCACCCTGTTAGGACGCTTTTATTGCGCCGTATGCCGCTACGATGTGCGTGGCATTACGCGCCCCACCTGCCCCGAATGCGGTGCCGGATTAGATGGCCGTGGGCTTCTGTACGCGGGACGTCGACCGCCAGTGCACAAGTGGGTCAACGCTCTGCTTGTTGTGGTGCTCGGCTTAACACCATTGACGGCACTTCTGTGGGCCATCGGGGTATTGATCCCGAGCAATTACTATTACGACAGCAGTGGTGGGATCGAGATACGACTTGAGAACCCTGCCCAGGGTCCGCTTGATTTCAGTTTCCATCATGGCGGGCGTTTTGACTTTGCCGGTGATCTAGTACCCGACGATGCGATGACGGTAGATGTTTACGACTGGTCCAATCCAAACACGACGCTGCCGAATTCTCATGCGCCAATTCTTGGGCCACCGCCTCTCAAGTGGCAAGATCCGAAAGCGGTTCATCAACTCTGGGATCAAGTAGTGGACTTGTACCCATCGCTCAGTCAGCGAGCAGATTACCAAGCGTTGAAGGCGGGTTTTGAAAACTATATCGCCGATCTGGGAAGTCTCGCGAAGAACAATCAAGTTGATATCGAGGTGGTTTCGTATCGACACGTCAGCTCAACAGCGCACCATCTTCCCTTGATCAATCTTTGGTTTGCGGTGCCCGCCTGTATTTTGCTATCGGTGGCGGGCCTGGCGCTGCTTTATATAGGACTTGCGTGTGGCAGAGCGGCTAATGCGGCGTATGAAACTGAACTGGCTGTTCGGACTCACACCTTTCTTGAGCAGCTCGCGCGCAATAGTAAGGCGTCCGAGGCAGTGGGCAAGCTAACTCCGGGCATATCAGATACCGACGATGCTTCCCACTAACCGGCGGGTGGCCTGCGTGGAGTCTGGGCAAACCCCGGAATGAAACGGGATGAATGAGGCCATAACTCCGCGTCCTTTGCGTCCGCTGTGGTTCAATTCGGCTTGGCTTGGCGATTCTTAGCGCTCTTGGCGGCTTGGCGTTGGAATCGATGGCTGAGCGGTATGGTTTTGGGGCTGGGGCGGCAGTTCCGACGGCTGGGGCGTGCGTTTCTGCGGTTGGGGCGGCGGGTGGATGGCCGCTTGACGTAGTTCTTTATCGACAGGGGAACCGTTGTGCCGTGTCATTCGTCTAAAGCCTGTTGCCAAGGTCTCAGCCCTGTTCTGGGCTGCTTCTCGCCTAACTTGAAAGGTGCCACGATGAAAAGGTTTGCCGTAATCGCTTCACTTGCGTTAGTGTTCTTCGTCGCCCCGGTCATTGCCGAGGAAAGCGAGCCCTTGCGGACGATTTCCGTGACCGGCACGGTTCAAACCCAGGTCGCCCCGGATATGGTGGTCTGGCGGATTAGTCTTTCGGAGACGGACCCGGAACTGAGCAAAGCCAAGGCGGCCAGCGATGCCAGCGTCAAGGCTATCATCGGCCTGCGCAATAAGCTCGACATCGATGAGGGCGACCTGCAGACTGGCACGATGAGCATCAGCAAGGAGTATCACGAGGATGAGCGCGGCCGACGGTTGGAGTTTAAACACTTCCGCGTCTACCGCAACATCACAATCCGCCAGCGCGATCTGAAACGCTTGGATGAGTTTATCGACGCATTCGTCGCCAGCGCAGACTTAGAGGTGAGCTTTAGCTACGAGTACTCCAAAATCCACGAGACCCGTGCCGAGACACGGCTTGAGGCACTGAAGATCGCGCGTGCTAAGGCGGCGGATCTCGCTGAAGTTGTTGGCGCCAAGCTCGGCAAAGTCCTCACCATCGACGAGCATGCCAGCGACGGCGGAGATCGGTGGAACAGTATCCATATGCAAAACGCCTATACCCTCGTGAAAAACCCCGGCGTCGACCAGGCTGGCGGGACGTTTGTCCCCGGCGCGATCGACGTCAGTATGACGATGTACGCAACGTTTGAGTTGGAGTAGGCGGCAAGATCCCTCAGCCTTTCGCGTTTTCCGCGTCCATGTCGTTGACCGTATCGATGAGCAGGCGCAGCGTGCCGTAGTCGCGTTTGGTGCTGGTGAATTGCAGGCGGTGGAGGCTGGGGAATTCTTTGCGTTCTTCGGGCAGGGGGCCGGTCTGGGTGATTTGGCCTTGCTTGATCAGGCGTGTGAAGGTGCTGTTCAGTTCGTCGAGCTGGTCGTCGGTGATGCGGCGGTGGAAGCGGAGGACCTGGGTATCGCGGACAAAGCGGGCGGAGTGATAGTTGCGATAAAACTGCCGGACGTGCTCGGCGGCGAGTGCCGGGTCGTCGAAGAGGTGGTAAGATC
>JBGSTE010000484.1:0-1332 GCA_041736655.1 Phycisphaeraceae bacterium
CGCCGAGACCGACAGCAGCGACGCCCCCACGCCGTGCCCCGTCACATCCAGCAGCCAGAACGCCTTGTGGTCCGCGTCGATGTCGTGAAAGCCCAAGAGGTCACCGCCCAACCGCGAGGACGTGATGAACTGGTAGTCGACCTTCACCCCGCAGCTCTCGCATTCATGCCGCGGCGGGAGAAACTGCCCAACGTAGTCCGACGCCTCCGACAGCTCACGCGCCAGCGCCCGCTGCGAAGCCACCAGCGCGTTGCGCGTCTCGATCATCTCGCGCTGCACCGCGATCAGCCCGAGCATGTTCAGCTCGTGCTCCGCCATCTCCGCCAGGCGATGAAACTTCTCCATGTCCGAGGCGCTGAACGTCCGCGGCTTGGTATCCACCACGCACAAGGTCGCGATGTTGTGACCCGCCTCACTCTTTAACGGGTGCCCCGCATAAAACCGCACATACGGCTCGCCGCTGACCATCGGGTTATCAAAAAAACGCGGGTCCTTCAGCGCATCCTCCACGATCGTCGGCGTGTCCTGCAAGATCGCATGCCCACAGAACGACGTACCCCTCGGCGTCTCATTCATCACATCACACAGCCCCACCTTGGACTTAAACCACTGCCGATCCGAATCGATCAGCGCGATGTAAGCGATCGGCGCGTGCAGCACCGTCTTGGTCAGGTTCACGATCCGGTCAAACCGCCTCTCGCTGGGCGTGTCCAGCAACTGCAGCGCGTGAAGGTCCGCCAGTCGTTCAGCCTCGGTCTCGGGTAGCGCGGGGGCAAGCATCGTCATCCATCCATCAGGGCCAGCATCAGTTCAACCGTTCAAGGACGGGACTCTATTCCCCCAAGGATAGCCCGGAGGGGGTGGCAAATCCTCTGCCATTAAGAAAGAACCCGTTGATTGGAGACTTAACATAAGCCAACCCAAGCCCACGGCATGCCCGCTTTGGGGCACGCCGTGGGGTCGAGTAGACCATGAAGTCAAAGTTCGTAGTGGGCTCCGTCCCCCGCCTTTGCGACAACGCTGAGAAATCTTCCTTGCTCTGAGGCCCCCCGGCTCGATAAACTATGAAGAACCAACAGAATACCGTGGTGGGGCGGAAATCGGTGGTGGGGCGGGCATCTTGCCCGCCATCGTGGCCAAGCCACAAGAAGAATCGAATCAGGCCGGCAACACGCCAACTCCCGGGAAACCGCCACGATGAGCCAACACACCACCCCAGCGCCGCGTCAGGGCCTCAAAGCCTGGCAACTGGCGCTGGCCATCGTGACCGTCGGCCTGTGCCTCCGCGCAGGGCTGGGAGCCCTGCCCGAAACCCGCCCCAGCCCAGCCAGC
>JBGSTE010000671.1:0-3050 GCA_041736655.1 Phycisphaeraceae bacterium
AACGGCTATTGGCCATCGATTACTGATCCTCGCTGTAGAGCGTTGCAATGTTGTCAGGTGTCGCGCCGGCCCGCAATTCATCGCGGACTTCTTCGTCCAAAGGCCAGCCGTACGCGGTCAGGTCTTCCATATGCCGGATCACCGGCAGCGTCGCCTCGCCTTGCAAGACCGGCGCACAGTCCAGCACCACTCGCAACCGGCTAAAGCCCCGGCCATCATCGCTGATCGCGACGATATCGACCGTCATCTGCAGCGAGCGATGGGTCATGAACCGCGCCGCAGGGATCGCCTTCTGTTCGCCTAGAACGCCGATGACCCACGAGATATTGCGGACCGCCTCGCCTTCTTTGCGCTCGGGCCTGGCGTTGATGATCGCCCGCGCGTCGCCCGGGTCCAGCCCCGGCAGAGTGGCGAGCACTTCTTCGGTGGCGTTGTAGACATCGATCAGGCCTTCGAGCGCGTTGTCGTTATCCAGCCGTTTGAGCCGGTCGTGGATCAACTCGAACTCATCATCGGTCGCCTTGGTCACCGGGAAGAACTCGAGCACGCTGGTGTAGGTCTGGTTGCTGCCGGCCGTGGCGGTGTGCGCGAAACTCGCCTGGGCCAGTTCCGTCCCACGCTTCTCGCCCAGTTCCGCGATGAGGAAGTTCTTGAGTACGTTGTGTTCCTGCTGGGACTGCTTGGTATCGATCGTGATTTTTTCTTCCCCGCTGTCACTGACGCCCAAGTCGTTGCTGTAGACGGTGAAGAGGCCCAGGAAGCCGCGATTGAGTTTGCCGTCGGCGTTGTCGTCGGGCAGGTTCGCGTTGCCGTCGTCTTCGTTGGGGTCAAGCCGGTAGTTACGGTTGGTGTCTTCGCCGTAGAGGAGGTCCTGGGTCATGCCCTTGACGTACATGAGTTCGCCGACGGTCTCGAGGTCGCGGTCCTTGATGTAGTAGGCGGTAGGTCGCGAGAGGTAGTAGGCGGACTCGGCCCCGCCGGGGGTGATGCGTTCGTTGCGGTCCTGCCAGTCGATGATGGCGGCGGCGAGGTTCTCGTCCATGCCGTCGATCTCCAGCGCATCGATGCCGAAGAAGGCGTCGAGGTTGATCTTGCCGCCCTCGCCCTGGATTCCAAAGCCCGGCTTGGTGTCGTCCTCGAAGTTCGGGCGGATCAGCCAGAAGATGCCGTCGCCGAGCACCTGCCCGCTGGGGTCGATCTGGTCCAGCCGGGGCGCTTCGCCCAGTGACATGACGTAGGCCAGGTCCCCGCGTACCGCTTCGATGGCGCCCAGCGCGATCCAGCGCGCCTTGGTCTGGCTGACCTGGTTGGCCGAGCTGTCGGTGTGGACGCGCATCTCGCGGGCAAAGACCAGCGTCAGCGCCGCGAGCACGGTCGTCACCAGTAGCGCGATGATATAGGCTGCGCCGCGCCGGCCGGGCTGTCGCTGCTTCGGATTGTTCGTTTGCTTACGCCGCATGGTGTGCATCAAAACCCGAGGTTGACTCCGCCTTCGCCTTCGCCGCCGGCCAGCACCGCGGTGGGCAGGCGGATCACCTGGGTGATCGTGATATAGGTTTCTTCCAGGTCGTCTTCGTCTTCGGGCTCGTTCGTTAACTTAGGCGCGATGATCAGCGAGACCTCGATCGCCAGGGGCGTGGCGTTGTCCAGCTCGGTCGAGTCCCACACGTCGATCCACTCCCCGCCGTCGTAGTAGCGGATGTTCATCGACACGACCCGCCGGGCCAGGACCTGCACCGTCGGCTCGGGCGCGGTGACCGCCATCAGGTTGCCCGTGACCTGCCGGACCAGCACGTAGTGGTCCGGGTCGTCGCTGGACTCAAGCAGTTGCAAATCGATGCCGCGCAGGTCGGCCAGGTCCTGCTCGCTCTTGAGGTTGGGGTTGGCGGTGACGTAGGTGAGCGTGTCCGCGTCGTAGCTGTTCATGCCCGACACATCGGCGCCGATGAAGATGCCGCCGATGCGACCCCCCGCTGGCGGGACACAGACCATGTCCGCCCGCAGGATCTCCATCACCGAGCGAGCGGTGGCTCGGCCCGACAAGTGGTCCTCCGCCTGCCGACGGGTCTTGAACGACCCGCTGAGGCTGGTGAAGAGCGCGGCCGAGACAATCGCTGTCACTGTGATCGCGAGGATCACCTCCAGCAGCGTGAAGCCGGCGGTTGGGCGCTTCGGGTTGTGCAACGTCGTCTTCATCACATTACGAACCCGAAGTACTCACCACGGTTTTGAGCGCTACTGCTTTGTCTTCTCTGCCGCTGTTCCATCGGACCGTCAAGGTCAACTCCGAGAAGTCGGTGCTCTGCCAGTCGGCGACCGTCAGTTGCCAGGTAAAGCGCTGGGCCTCGCTGCCGTGGACTTCCTCGAACAGGCCCTCGGTGTCGCCGAACTGCCAGTCGCCGGTGAGCATGATCTCTTCCATCTGCGACTGGGCGAGCATGATGGCGGTGGATCGGCGGTCGGTCTCCGCGGCGTTGCGGGCCGAGAGACTGATCCCGCGGATCACAAACGGCAGCACAACCGCGACAAGCATCAACGACGCCAGCGCTTCGACAAGCGTAAAGCCGCTTTTACGGCGAGGCTTACTTCGTCTGAACATCGTCGACCCCCGTTTCAAGCTGCTGGGGTGTCATGGGCTTACCGACGATGTAAGGCTCGGTCGGGGTCTTGCACGCCACGGCGATCTGCTTCTTGTCCTGCTTGCGGGTGAGTGTGACCTGTGCCAGTTCGCCCGTGCCGTCGGGCTCCACACGCACCATCAGCATGCTGCTTTCTTTGGTCCCGCCCTCGAGTTCGATGGTGAACTCTTTTTCCAGTTCAACGATCTGGCCGACGGTCGATTGCGGGCGCTTAAAGCCCTCGGTCGTCAACACCTCCAGCCAGCAGGTGCTGTCCTCGGTGTCGATGACCAGGCGGTAGGGCTTGGCGTCGGCGGCGGCGCGGGAGCGGGCCTCGCCGAGCATCGCCGCGATCGTTCGGCCGGCCTGGTCGATCTTCTGGGATTGCAGCAGCCCTGTGAGCGAAGGCGCGACGATCGCCAGCAGCAGGCC
>JBGSTE010000673.1:0-3835 GCA_041736655.1 Phycisphaeraceae bacterium
GTGCGTGACCTCGGCCCCGCAGTCGCGGGCGATCGACACCGTCTGATCGGTCGAGCCGTTGTCGGCAACGATGACACGGTCCACCCAGTCCGGCAGCGATTGCAGAACTTGTCCGATCGCCTGCGCTTCGTTGAGCGCGGGGATGACCATGGCTATGCGATGTCTGCGATACACGGCGTATCCTCCTTCTTGGCCTCGATGCCACGGCGTTGCCGTTGCAATCGCACCAGCTCCCACGCTAACCATAGCCAGATTGGGACAAACTCGATCCAGACCACGCCGTAGTCATACCACGCCGCGTGTTCGATCGCATCGAAATAAAACCGCAGATAGTAGGCCGGCAGCACGACGGTCAAGGCCAGCAGCGACCATAGCGGTTGAAACGTTAAGAGCGGCAGCAGCCAGAGGTAATACCAGGGGAACTGTGTCGGGCTGAGCAAGAAGAGTGCTGCGGTGAGGATCGTGGTGTTTCGGATCAGGGGGTCGGGACCCGCGGGCGATTGCCACAGGAGGTAAGCCATAATGGCCAGCAGGATGGCGGCGACGGTCGCACGGGCGAGCTGTTGAGCATGATCGGCGGTGAGAAGCTCGGCGGCAGCATGGATGATGAGGTAGGCCGAGTCATTCATCTGCCAACGCTGGGCGTAGGCGGTGAAGCCGCTGGAGGGGTCCAGCCGGGCGAGGACGATGGGCAGTGCAAAGAGCGCGACGGTGAGAGCGAACAAGGTCGTCACCCCGGCCGCGCTTCGCCAGGAACGTGGGCCGGCGCGCAGCAACAACGGTAGCCACAAAGCTGGCCAGAGCTTGGCACCCGTGGCCAAGCCGAGCATCAAGCCGCTGGCCCAATGCCTGCCGCGCTGCGCCAGCACGAAGGTCGCCAGCATCGCCAACACGAGCACCAGTTCCATGTGTCCGGCGTTGAAGACCTCTTTGATCAGTAGCGGATTGAGCCAGTACACCGCCAATGCGAACGGGCGATGCGCGCTGGTCCGGTGCATCACCATCAGCAACGCGAGGACCGCCAGATCCAGCCCCAGCCAGACTGCGCGCAGGCCTCTGATATCGAACGGGCTGATCCAGTACGCGACGGTGAAGAACGTCTGTGCCGTCGGCGGATAGATCGTGCGCAGCCCGGGGTGATTGATCTCAGTGATGACCGACCCCGAACGGTCGGCGAGTTCAAGCAGTTCATCGGGGACAGACGCGTCTCGCTGAGCGATCTGCTGAGGCGCGTGAGCGTAGGGACTATTGCCGTGCGCGACAACGGCACCGTCCCAGAGGTAGCGGTAGAAGTCGTCTTCGAGGATGGGCGTAGCGGGCAGTTGTGCAAAGCGCATCAACAGGCCCGCCGCGATGATGAATAAGGTGATGTGTCGCAGTGAAGGTCGGCGACGAAGCATGGTCAGGACCACCAGGTACAACACGCCCGCCCCGGCCTGTAACGCAACGAACAAAGCGACAGGTTTCGCTATAACACTTCCCGGCCCGGCGAATGCGTGACTCAATGCCAGCAGCGCGAAAGACCACGCGACGAGACCGACGAGCCCCGCACAGATCGCAATGGCGGTTGGGTCGGGCCTGTTCAAGCGAGTGCCTTCCAAAAAAGCGAACCGCGGCGTTGACCACGGCCCACTGGGGGAGTTACTTCGAGCCGGACCCTGGCTTGGAGGGCTTGGTGCCCGAGCCGGGCTTTTCAGGCTTGGCACCCGATCCCGGTGCGCTCTTGTCGGCTTTGACTTCAAAGCCCGCTTCTTCCCAAGCCTTGAGGCCGCCGGTAAAGCGGATCACGTTGGTGTAGCCGAGCTTCGCGAGATTGTCGGCGAGCATCTGACTCATCGGGCACTCGGGCCCGCCGCAGTACGTGACAATCAGTTGGTCACGATTGGCCAGGGCCTTGCGGACCGCCTTCTCGTCGGCGTCATGAGCCAGAGGCGTGGCACCTTCGATCCACTGGGCCGACGCGCCACGGGCGTCGAGCAGGGCCATGGGCACCTTGGCATTCTTGATCGCCATCAACGCCTGTGCGTTGAGCTCGGCCGCCACGTGCTCTTGCTTCTCTGCCTGATCTTTCGTCGGCTCGCCTTTTTTGCTGCCGCTGCCCTGCGCGAAGGTCATACTCACCGTCGCGGTCATCAATGCGGCGAACGCAATCAATGACAGGACACCCAATCGATTCTGCTTAAACTTCATGTCTCAATACCTTTCGTTGTCTTACATCGAGGTCTCGCCCGCAGAACATCTACGGACGGTTAAACTTTTTCCCAATCAATCAGCGGTAGCCCGAGCCGGTGCTGGGCGACTTCTTTTCTTTGGACCCTTCCTGCGTCTGCCCGTCTTCCGTCGTGTCCGCCTTGGTGCCGGACCCGTCGTTGGGTGAGTTGTCGGGGGTCTCGCAGCCCGGCAACGCCGAAACCGCTGTGAATAGCGCCGCCGCCATCATCCATCGCATGTGTTGTCCTTTCAGTTAAGGGAGATTGAAACCGTTAAGCCTGTCGCTCAGCGATCAGCGCCGCCAGGCCAGGATTTTCTCGAATATGCTTTTGACAAGGGGTGTCAGCCTTGTGCGGGAATAGGCATCCCCAGCCTTCTTGATGGCTTCGGCCTGCGTGGGGTAGGCGTGGATAGTCTTGGCGATTTTGCCCAACCCGATGTCGTTGGTCATGGCCAGCACCAGTGGCGCGAGCAGATCACCCGCGTGGCTGGCGACCAGTGTCGCGCCGAGGATCTTGTCAGTGCCTTTTTTGGTCAACACCTTTAGGAAGCCGGTCGTCTGGCCGTCAAGGATCGCGCGATCGACCGAGGCGAGTTCCACACGGAACACGTCATAGGCCACGCCTTGCTCTTTGGCATCCTTTTCATAGAGTCCGACGTGTGCGGCCTCGGGATCGGTGTAGGTACACCACGGGATGGTGAGCGCCGAGGCCTTGGCCCGGCCAAAGAGCAGCGCGTTCTGAATGACGATCCGCGCCATCGCGTCGGCGGCGTGGGTGAACTTGTAGCGTGAGCAGATGTCGCCACAGGCATAGATGTCCCGGTTGGTGGTCCTGAGGCGATCATCGACGGCGACGCCCGCCCGCTTGTCGTAGTCGACGCCGACGGCTTCAAGGCCAAGGCCCTCGACGTTCGGCGCTCGGCCGACCGCAACAAGGATCTCGTCGCAGGCCACGCTGTGGCGCGTGCCTTCGCAATCCAGCTCGATTGTTTTTTCATTGCCATTGCGTGCGACACTGGCCGCTTTCCCGCCGCAAAGAATGCGGACTCCGTCACGCTCCAAGGCTTTTTGCACCAGCCCCGCCGCCTCTTCGTCTTCGCGATTGAGGATGCCGCTGGTCGAATCGATCAGCGTGACTTGCGACCCGAACCGGGCGAAGCTCTGCGCCAACTCACATCCGATCGGCCCCGCGCCAAGGATCGCCAGGCGACGGGGTAGTTCCGTAAGAGAAAAGACGGTTTCGTTGGTGAGGTATCCCGCTTCAGCCAGGCCCGGGACCGGCGGGATCGCAGCGCGAGCACCGGTGGCGATGATCGCACGGGCATAAGGAAGATCCTGTTCGCCAACGCGGACGATGCCGGGACGTTGAAAGGTCGCTTGGCCGATGAAGACGTCGATGCCCATGCCGCGGAAGCGTTCGGCGGAGTCATGCGGCGCGATGCCGGAGCGCAGCCGGCGCATCCGCTGCATCACCGCTGCAAAATCCACGCTGACTTCGCCACTGACGTTGACGCCAAACGCACCGGCCTCGCGTGCGTCGGCCGCAGCACGAGCACTTCGGATCAGCGCCTTGCTCGGCACGCAGCCCACGTTCAGGCAGTCTCCACCCAGCAGCGACCGCTC
>JBGSTE010000597.1:0-4757 GCA_041736655.1 Phycisphaeraceae bacterium
TGTAGCCGGCATCGCGGGCACCGGCGATCCGACGCGACGCGCAGCACTTGAGGCCGAATTGATACGACACGGACTGGCCCAGCACATACGCGTGACCGACGATGTGTCGCCAGCCTGGCGCGCTGCCGAAGCCCGGTTGCAAGCACAACACCTCAAACCGACCTACCCCGCGGTCGTGCTCGCCTCGGGCACCGGGTCCCTGGCCTGGGGCATCGACCAGGCCGGCAACACCGCGCGGGCCGGCGGACTCGGACCAGCACAAGGCGACCCCGGCAGCGCCTACGCCATCGGACTCGCAGCCCTGCGCGCCGGGCTTGATCTGCCAGCGATAAGCCAATGCAAAATAAGCGAAACCTTCGATGCTGCCGATGTAGCGGCCATCGCGAAGCTGGCGCAAGCCGTCATCGAACAAGCAGACACCCTGCCCGGCGCACGCGATATCCTCGATCAAGCCGCCGACGACCTAGCAGCCCTGGCCCAGTCGGTGGCGATCAAGCTGTCGGCCTCAGCGAGTCAGCCCGTGACACTGGTGGTCACAGGCAGCCTGCTCACGCGTTGCGACCTCCTGCTCAACAGCGTACGCGCACGATTGCAGCGGCGCGGCATCGATACTCAGCCAATCATCCAGATCATCGAGCCTGTCGCCGGCTCTGTTTATCGCGCGATCGATGAGCTAAATCAGAACGCCTGACAAAATGATCAGGGGGACAGGCATTCCTGCCTGTCTTCAGGCCGCAGGCCTGATACCAATGGCCAAAAAAACCCAAGAGCGTTCGTTACAGCAGCGGGTCGTAGCCGCCCCGTAACACGCGGGGGTCGAAGGATCACAGACTTATGTTCACAACCGATGCCTGACGATCACGCAAACGTGTCACGATTCGATCCCCGGGCGTTGCCCGGCGGCTACGTCACGGCTATATCGTGATCAACTATTCGGATGCCTATGAGAGATATTGGATTGGACTACGCCGAATGACAGGCAGGAATGTCTGTCCCCTTTTTGTTAAGCGTGCTTCAAGCTTTCCTTGACGAAAAACCAACAAAGACCCAAACAGATCGCAGGCACGAAGCATCATGCGGGTCTTCTGCGATGAGTCGCGCTTGCATGGGGATGGTCATCACGACAACTTTGGCTTATGCCGATGACACGAGCTATGCTATCGCAGCGTCAGGCGTAAACCTCAGACACTTAAAACCCCGTTCCGGAGAAGCAACATGATCGGCAGCAACCCAGCACTCAATGACCACACCTTCGACCAGCCCTACGACCAGACGCAGACGAACTCGGTCATGACCCTCGAGGGTACGACGATCAAGTCGGCGGTACTCGTGGGCATCACCGTCATCGCGGCAAGCGTGACCTGGGGCATGACCACCAAGGGCGGCGTATTTGACGCTGCGGTCGCCATGCCGTGGATCCTCGGCGGAGCCATCGGCGGGTTCATCCTCGCGCTGATCACGATCTTCAAGCCCACAGCCGCGCCCTTCACCGCACCGCTCTACGCCGCGGCCGAGGGCCTGTTCCTCGGCGCGGTCTCCGCAATGTACGAGGCGTCCTTCGGCTCGGCCAACGGCCAGGCCACCGCGTTCTCCGGCATCGTCGTCCAGGCCATCGCCCTGACCCTCGGCGTGCTTGTCGCCATGCTCCTGCTCTATGCCTTCCGCATCATCCGCGTGACCCAGAAACTCCGGGCCGGGATCATCGCCGCCACCGCCGCCGTCTGCCTCGTCTACCTCGCCAGCTTCGTGCTCGGGTTCTTCGGCATCGCGGTCCCCTACCTGCACAGCTCCGGGCCCATCGGCATCGGCATCAGCCTTGTGATCGTCTGCATCGCCGCGTTCAACCTCCTGCTTGACTTTGACCTCATCGAAAAAGGTGTCCAGCAGGGCGCCCCCAAGCACATGGAGTGGTACGCCGGCTTCGCGCTCCTGGTCACACTCGTCTGGCTGTACCTGGAAATGCTCCGCCTACTCTCAAAACTCCGCGAGCGTTAACAACATCTTCAACAACGCGACACGCCTAACGCCCCAACAGGCGTGAGGTATTCATGCAACACGTGTGCCACATCATCTCTGAACGCCCAACAAAAATTGGTGCGCTTCCACTTCGCCAATAAGCTAAAGGCCTGACTTGCCTTCTTCTCTTGGCCGCGCAACACAGGCAAGCAAGATGCCCGCCCCACAATTTCATTCTGACAGAGGCTCAAAAAACAACGCCCCCGACACGTCCTGCCACGTGGTGGCAGAAGGTGTCAGAGGCGTCCAATGGGCCTGGCAGGATTCGAACCTGCGACCTCACCCTTATCAGGGGTGCGCTCTAACCAACTGAGCTACAAGCCCGCCGTTCCCGTGGTCGGGCGGATTGAGCATTATCGCAACTGTCGCGGGGGTGTCAAACCGTGGAAGTCATTGGTACTCTCGGGGCGCGTTGGCTGGCTCGGCTTGCAGGGTTGGTGGCAGGCTTGACGGCAGACAATCTTAGGGCTTGGGGGCTGACTTTGCGGAGGGTTTGGACGCTCTCGCGTTATGATTGGGAAATGAATCCAATCTCTGCCATGAACCGGTGGGTCGGCCTCTTTTGTTGGGTTGTTCTCGCAGGATGCGGCACGGCGTCGGCCCAGAGCCCGGCGGTGGAAACTTCGAATCCGGCGCGCAGTCCCAATATTGTGATCATCCTCGCTGATGACATGGGCTACAGCGACATCGGCTGTTTCGGCGGTGAGGTGCGGACGCCCGAGCTTGACGCGCTGGCGGCTGGGGGTCTGCGTTTCACGTCGTTCTACAATGCCGGGCGGTGCTGTCCGACCCGCGCATCGCTATTGACCGGGCTGTACCCGCACCAGGCGGGCGTCGGGCACATGGTGCAGTCCCGGGGTAAGCCGGGGTACATCGGCCGACTTAATGACCGCTGCGTCACGATCGCGGAAGTGTTGCGTGGGGCGGGCTATCACACGGCGATGGTGGGCAAGTGGCACGTCACGCCGTTTGATTATGAAAGCGAGAAGGCGAGCGACCCTGACACCTGGCCGCTGCAGCGCGGGTTTGATCGGTTCACCGGTTCGCTGGCGGGCGGGGGCAACTACTACGACCCCAAGGGCTGGATGGTCGACAACGATTTCGTCAGGCCCGGCGAAGGCTTTTACTACACCGACGCGGTCGGCGACGCGGCGGTGCGATATATCAAAGAAGCGCCCGGGGACAAGCCGGTGTTTGTGTATGCCGCGTTTACTTCGCCGCACTGGCCGCTGCATGCGCTGGAAGAAGACATCAAGAAGTATGAGGGCGTGTACGAGGCGGGCTGGGATGCGATCCGCGAAGCGCGCTACAAGCGGATGATCGAGATGGGCATCATCGATGGCAAGTGGGGCTTGTCCGAGCGTGACGATCGTGTCAAGCCTTGGGACGAAGTCGGCGATGAGAAGGCCTGGCGTGCCCGGCAGATGGCGACTTACGCGGCGATGATCGATCGGATGGACCAGAACATCGGGCGCATCGTGCAATCACTTAAAGATGCGGGTCGATACGAGAACACGCTGATCTTCTTTCTTGCCGACAACGGCGGGTGTGAAGAGGACAGGCGGATGCCGGGCTCTGAGCGCTTTGCGCGTGCGGGTCAGGACATCAGCCGATGGGGCAACCGTGCGGACGTCATGCCCGGCGGGCCGGACAGCTTCCAGTCCTACGCCATCCCGTGGGCCAACGCGTCGAACACGCCCTTCCGCTGGTACAAGAGCGAGGTACACGAAGGCGGCATCGCGACGCCGTTGATTGTTCATTGGCCCAGCGCGATCCCCGCAGACATGCACGGCCAACGGGTCCGCCAGCCCGGTCACCTCATCGATCTGATGGCCACGTGCGTTGCGGCCAGCGGCGCGCCGTATCCCGCGACGTACAAAGACCGACAGGTTCAGCCGATGGAAGGCGTCTCTTTGATCCCCACCTTCACCGGGAAAACGCTCGATCGCGACAACCCGATCTACTTCGAGCACGAAGGCAACCAGGCGATCCGCGACGGCAAGTGGAAACTCGTCAAGCTGCGCAATAAGGCGTGGGAGCTTTACGATCTGGATGCGGACCGATCGGAGTTGAACAACCTTGCGGATGCGCAGCCGGAGCGTGTTGAGGCGATGACAAAGCAGTGGCAGGCGTGGGCCGAGCGTGCGAACGTGGTGCCGCGGCCTTAGCACAAAGACAGCACAATCATCAGGGGGACAGGCATTCCTGCCTGTCAACAGGCCGAAGGCCTGATCTCGAAAGGGAATTCGGCTTCGCCGAACGACAGGCAGGAATGCCTGTCCCCCTTTTGGTAAAGGTGCTCATCGCTCGCCGCCGGCGTAGCTTTCGATCGAGTAGTTGGGGCTTTCGCGGGTAATCGCGATGTCGTGCGGGTGGTTCTCGGCCAGCGAGGCGCCGGAGACGCGGACGAACTTGCCGTTGACTCGCAGGGACTCGATGTCGGGCGTGCCGCAGTAGCCCATGCCCGCGCGCAGGCCGCCGACCATCTGGTAGACGAAGTCGCTGAGCGGGCCGCGATAGGGGACTCGGCCTTCGACGCCTTCGGGGACGAGTTTGTCCTTGGTCGTGACGCCTTTTTGCGAGTAGCGGTCGGCTGAGCCGGCGAGCATCGCGCCCTCGGAGCCCATGCCGCGGTACTGCTTGTAGCGTCGGCCGGCGTGGATGATCAGGTCGCCGGGCGACTCGTCCAGGCCCGCAAAGAGTGAGCCGAGCATGACGACACTGGCGCCGGCGGCGATGGC
>JBGSTE010000612.1:0-3729 GCA_041736655.1 Phycisphaeraceae bacterium
CCAGCCGTCGCTCAAGCGTGAGCGTCACGTCGTCGGCCGCGCGGTCCGGGCGGTCGGGGTGATAGGTCATCGCGATCTGCTGCGGATCAACCTGCAAGGTCGTATAGCTGACCGTACCCGCATCGTCGCGGTGCATGCAGATGCTCAGGTGCTCCCGGCCGGGCCAACTGTGGCGGTGAAACGCCTGCTGCGCCTGGGCGTATGCCGAGACATCCTCGCCGAACCAGCCCTCGAACAATTCGCGGCGCGGTCCCTCGACCAGATGATCGCCCAGGCCCGATGAGGTAAACATCACCGGCAAGTGGTCCCACGAATCAACCTGCACCCGATCGATCGGCTCGGTGCTGCGCCAAAGTAACAGCGACCGTCCATCGCACACGACCAGACGGAACGGCAGCATGCGATCTCGATCGATGCTTGCAGCACGGGCCAGCAGTTCCTCAACCGTATGCGAGCCAAGCAGCGCAGGGATCACCCGCCCACGGCTCTGATCGCGCCCGGTCGGCGGGCTGGGCAGGTTGTAGTTGAGTAGCGTCATCGCCAGGCCCGCTTCGTTGACGCCGACCCACGTGCCTTCGGAGCCTGGGTCGACGGGCATGAGCACGCGCTGGCCGGCGATATGTCGAAGTTGCGGGTTTAGCGCTGGCGCTCGGCCGTGCTGCTCGTCACGGCTGCACGCCATGCGAAAGCCGTCGGGCACGCTGCCGTCGGGGCTGAATGTCGGCACGATGGTTACCGTGCACATCCGCTCTGGTTCCGGTACGCGATGGTCGACGGCGCCATGCCGAAGTGGTCAGGCAGGCAGACGCCCAGCGCGCGGGCGATCGTGCCGATGATCGCGTTGTGGTGGATCGTGTGGCTAAATACAAACGCCAACTCACGCGCGTGGCTCGAGGGCAATTCCACCAGCGAACCGCAACTGGTCATGCTCGTGAGCACGAAGACCTGGCCGGCGAGCTGGCTGTCGCTGATCTCTGCAAGCCGGGCAGTGTGGTGCTTGATCGCGTGCAGGGCGACGACGGGGTCGTGCTCGATGGCTGTGTCGCGCTGTCGGTCGTCGTAGTTGACCACGCCCTGATCGACGCCGTTAAGCCAGGCGACCAGGTGGTCCAGCACGTGTCGGACATGGCCGCCGATCGCGCCGCACTTGGTCAGTTCGGGCCGGGCGTTGTACTGCTCGGTATTGAGCGTGCGCACGAGGTCGCTGAGCTGGGTCATGAGCTGCGCCAGCGGGCTCGTCGACCAGGGGACGGTCTGTAGTGCGGTGTGGGTTTGTGGGTCTGAGCCGGTAATCGGATCGGGCATGCGCCTTCCCCTGAGGTCGTGGTTAATTCGGTATTTTCACGCACGGTGCGGGGTTTCGCAAGTCGGCACAGACGATATCGGCCTAATCGCACCACAGGCCATGATATTCCAAGGCTTTGGCAATTGATTCGGTCAGGGTCTGTCGCTGCTGAGCCGGCGGATCGACGCAAGGTCTGCCCGGAGGATCAGCAGGTCGCCCTCGCGTATCACCCGGCCGGTCACTTCGATCGGGTCGGCGATGTATTCGTAATGCGACGCGGGGAAAGGTTGCCCCTGTTCGTCGGTCACGAGGTAAGCGGCGGTGTTGCCCTGCTTATCGCGGACCAGCAACATCGGCGGGATGCCGCCGCTGATGCAGAGCGTCGCGCAGACCTTGTGCGTCTTGCCCTCGCCCGGCTGCATCACGCCGAGGTAACACTTGGGGTCGACGATTTCGCCGCGGAGGGTGTGGGTGCCGAGATCGACGGGCACAGGAATCGGTGTGGGATAATCGATCCAAACAGGTTCAACCGGATCGGGGTGTGTTGCGTCAATCTCGATGATTCGTCGGCCATCCCGCTCGATCAGATATCCGTTGACATTGAAGAAGGGCTCGTTAAGAAGGTCGTACTGACTCAGTCTCTTTTGCGCACCGATCTTGCCTTGCTCAACGAGAAGGTAGGATTCATTGAGATCGGTCCTGAGAATTGGATAAGGCTCCATCGTGATGCGCCCAGACAAACTTAACAACTCGTTCGTCTCCCACTTCCCATCCCCCGGCTCACGGTGCTGCGACGCAGCGACCGCCGCGATGCCAAGCGCCAGCACGAAATTGCCGACGACCCAAGGCACGATGAAGCGCTTGATCGCTGCGGGTAGCGGCAGATAGCCGACATAAAAGGGGTCGCGATCGGCGTTATTTTGATTCGTAGGATCAGACACGGCCGACACCTCCGATCTTCGCCGGCGCAACCGGCGTACCCGGCGCAAACGGCTGGGGATTCAAGAGCACACGCTCGCCTTCGACACGCAATTCGTACGTCGCGATCTTCTCGGTAAACGGCGGCGGCGACTGGCCACTCTCCGGCAGGTACTGGTAGCCGTGCCACGGGCAGGTGATGCAGCCGCTGACCACCTTGCCCTCGCCCAGCGGGCCGCCCTGATGCGCGCAGACATTGCTGACAGCAGAAAACTTTTCGCCTTGCTCGCCATGGCGAAACACCGCCACGCGCTCGCAGCCGCCCCGGAATTTGATCTTGACAACCTTCGCACGATCGACGGGGATCTCATCCACCGACGCGACATCCATCCAGCCGTTCACCGGCTTAGCCACCGCTGATACATCCGCGCTCACCTCGCGCAGCCCCGCGATCAGGTGCAGTGCAGTCAACACTACCACCCCGCCGCCGATCAATATCGGATAGACCAGGCTGCGATCCGCCTGGATCGTACCGAGAGACACATGCAGCACCAGCGAGGCGTACGCGACGTAGACGGCCATGTGCAGCGTCTTCCACCCGCGGGGCGAGAGGTTTTTAAGCCAGAAGTCGTGGCTGGTCGCAGCCATGAAGAACAGGATCGTCAGCGACAGGATGCCAAAGGTTTCAAAGGGAAAACCCACGAGCGAGTCGTAGCGCCGGTTCATGGTGAACATCGCGGTCAGCGCATCGACCCTGCCGAAACCGCCGTACCAGAGCAGCACGAGCGAGCCGTGGGCCAGGCCGACCAGAAACATCGTGACCCCGAAATGCCTGCGGTTATAAAGAAGCGGCGCGAAGCGATTGGGATAAAGTCGCGCGAGCGGGCCGATGGCGAGGATCAGGTGCAGCATGAGGATCGCGCACGAGCCGGTCGCGCGGATCAACAAGATCATCGGGCTGATCGCCTGCCCGGTCGGCGTGGCCGCGATGCTTACAACGATATAGATCGCAAGGAATACTGCGATGCCGAGTAACAGCACGGTGTCATACACGCGCTTGTGCCGGTTCCACTGGACCCACGTGTACTGCACGCTCATGGTTTGAGTCCGTGAAAAGGCTTCTGGTCGCGCGGTTGCATCTGCGATACGGGCGGAACTTGCGTCCCCGGCAGCGGTCCGTCCTGCACCGGATCGGCCGGCCGCCACCATAGCGCCAGCACCAGCCCCACCAGCGACAGCGGGCCTAAGATCAGCCAAAGTAACACGTGCATCTTCCGCTGCGGTCCGGTCATCGCGCACCGCCCTTTCCGGCCGCGGCCGATGCAATCCACTTTGCCAGAACCAGCGGCCAAAGCCCGACACTGCCGGGCAAGATCATCAACCGGAACGCCATCGACGAATGGGCGGCGACTTCGTCCACGCGGTTGACCCCACGCAGCACAAAAAACAGGCCAAAGACCAGCCCGGGCACCAAGTAGAGCAACAACAGCAGAAGTATCACGCCCACAACGCCTGATCCTATATTC
>JBGSTE010000618.1:0-12541 GCA_041736655.1 Phycisphaeraceae bacterium
CGGGAGCCTCGCCCTCCCAGTCACGCTCAAGGTCGTGCTTGCATGGTTCGTGTGCCTGTTGACGCTCACTTCTTTCGCCAACCCGAACAACTGGCCACACCCGCGTGGCGGGCTGGATGGCGCGGGCGTGGCCCAGGTCGCGCTGGCCGACGCGTACACGCCGGCGTGGACGTACAAGACCGCCGCCGCGGTGATCTCCTCGCCGATCATTGTCGACGGCGTGGTGTACGTCGGCTCGGAAGACAAGCACCTGCACGCGATCGATGCAGCGACCGGGCAGCGCAAGTGGGTCTTCGCCGCGGCCTCGCTCTTTGATGCCTCACCGGTGTTCGATGAAGGCGTCCTCTACGCCGGCACCGACGGCGGCGTGCTGCACGCGATCGATGCGGTGACCGGCAAAGAGAAGTGGAAGTTCGTTACGCAAGGTCGCATCGCCGGGCAGGCTGGCGTTGTCACGGTCAACGACGAAGCGGGTAAGCCACACAAACGCGTCCTCATCGGCAGCCACGACGGCAACCTCTACTGCCTTGACGCGGCAACGGGCAACAAGGTCTGGGTCTACGAGACCGACGACTACGTCAACTGCGGCGTGTGCATCGACGGCGACCGCATCGTGCTCGGCGGCTGCGACACGCTCATGCACATCATCGACCTCAAGACCGGCAAGGGCCTGGCCGAGATCGAACTCGGTGGCGAGGTCTCCGGAACGCCCGCGATTTCCAAGGGTTTTGCGTACCTGGGCCACATGCAGAACGAAGTGGTCGCGGTGGACCTGAACGAAAAAAAGATCGCCTGGCGCTTTCATGACCGCGACTTCCCCTTCGCCGGCTCGCCCGCGGTGATCGGCGACAAGCTGCTCATCGGCTCGCAGGGTCGACGCTTGTATTGTTTGAACCGCAACACCGGCGAGCAGCTCTGGTCGATCCGCACGCTCGGCGGGATCGAGGGCGCGCCGGTCATCGCCGGGAATCGTGCCGTCTTCGGCTCAGCGGGCGGCCGGCTGTCGATTATTGATCTTGAAAAAGGCGACAGCGTCTGGCAGGTCGACATCGGCGCGGGGATCGACGCGGGACCGGCCGTGACCGAGTCACTCATCGTCGCAGGCGCAGAGGACGGCGGCGTCTATGCCTTTAAGCCCGTAAGTACAGAGAAAGCGGAATAAACCCTGATGACTGATCGCGACGACAACACGCCACTGCCCGTGCTCGAGGCGGACGACAAGAAAACGACGGTGGGCAACTACTTCGTCTCCAACTATCCGCCGTTCTCCACATGGTCGACCGAGCACCGCGGCGCGGCGCTGGACGCGTTCAATACGCCGGCCAAGCCCGGCACGCCGTTGGGTCTGTACGTGCACATCCCGTTCTGCCGCAAGCGTTGCCACTTTTGCTACTTCCGCGTGTACACCGACAAGACGCGCGACGAGGTGAGCGAGTACCTCGACGCGGTGCTCGACGAAGCCAGGATGTACGCCACGACCGCTCGCATCAGCGGTCGCAAGCTCAAATTCGTCTACTTCGGCGGCGGCACACCGAGCTATCTGTCCGAGAAACAGTTGACCTATCTGTTCGAGGGCCTCAAGGACGTGCTGGATTGGAGCGAAGTTGAAGAGGTTGCCTTCGAGTGCGAACCGGGCACGCTGAGCACGAAGAAGCTCGAGTGCCTCAAATCGCTGGGCGTGACGCGGGTCTCGCTGGGGATCGAGAACTTCAACGACAGCATCCTCGAACTGAACAACCGCGCCCACCGCAGCCAGCAGGTCGGCAGCGCCTACGACTGGGCGAAAGACGCGGGGTTCCAGCAGATCAACATCGACCTCATCGCGGGCATGCTCGGCGAGACGGAAGACAACTGGCGTCAAAACATCGACACGCTGCTGGCGATGCGGCCCGAGGCGGTGACGATCTACCAGATGGAGGTGCCCTACAACACCACCATCTATAAAGACATGAAGGCCAGCGGCAGCGACGTCGCGCCCGTCGCCGACTGGGGCACCAAGCGCCGCTGGGTCACGCAGGCCTACGAAGCGCTTGAAAACGCCGGCTATACCGTGACCAGCGCCTATACCGCCGTGCGCGATCCGGACGCGATCAAGTTCATCTACCGCGATGCGCTATGGTCCGGCGCAGACATGCTGGCGCTGGGTGTTTCGTCCTTCGGCTACCTCAGCGACACATCCGACAGCGCCCCCGGCGGCGGGCTGCACTATCAGAACCAGCACGACATCGTGCCCTACGTCTCGGCCGTCACCGGCGGGCAGTCACCGATCTATCGTGCGCTGCCGATCGATGAAGAAGAGGCGATGATCCGCGAGTGGGTCTTGCAGATCAAGCTCGGGCGAATCAGCCGAAAACCCTTCATCGCCAAGTTCGGCGTCGATCCCTTTGTGAAGTGGGCCGACATCCTCAAGGACTACGTCGACAGCGGCCTGGTGCTGATCGAGGGCGACGAGATGATCGTCCCGCGGCAGACACTCCTGCGGATCGACAGCCTGCTCTACGCGTTCTTCAAGCCCGAACACCGCGGAGTGCGTTACGCATGAGTCACGCCGACCCGCGTACGACCGACCTCTTATTCCCGCTGTCGTCCTTCAGCGACGACTCGGACCGCGGTGTTACGCACGTATCGGTGCTTGAGGCCGAGGAACTGCCCCAACCCTACCGCATGCTGCTCGCGCACGATCGCGACATGACCGGCACGCTGGAGACCTTTTTCGATCAGCGGGTCAGACTCCGCGTCTGCGTCAAGCGGATCGAAGGCCAGAGTCTGTACCGGCAGGTCGTACTCGAGGGCGAGCGTGATGGCCAGCCCAAGGAGTTCGGCGCGATCCGCATCGACCTGTCGTGTTTTGATGAGCCGACGCGTGAGGTCGTTGCCTCGTGCAAGGTGCCGCTGGGCCGGGTGCTGCGCGAGCACGGCGTGGCGTACGTGTCCAACCCCTCGGCCTACCTGCGCGTCATCCCGGACGAAACGATCTGCCGGGCCTTGAATGTCACGAAAGGCCCGCTCTACGGCCGAAAGAACGAATTGACCACGCCCAACGGCCGTGCGATCGCGCAGATCATCGAGATCCTGCCGCCGCTGAACGATTAAGGACCGGCTTCAAGTCACGGTGGGACGGGCTTGCAGCCTGTCGTGTCTGTCACTTAATCCATGACAGGCTGCAAGCCCGTCCCACCCTGAAATGGCCGCAGATTTTGTGTGCCGGACGCTGGACAATATTGATACGTAGGCTTACTATTTCGCCATGACCAGCAGTACCCCCTCCTACGACGCCATCATCGTCGGTGCCGGCCCGGCCGGGTCCACCGCCGCGACGATCCTCGCCCAGCACGGCCGACGCGTCCTGATGCTCGAGCGCGAGGCCTTCCCACGCTATCACGTCGGTGAGTCGCTGCTGCCCTTCTGCTACCCGACGCTCAGCCGCATGGGCATGGTCGACAAGCTCAACGCGGCGAACTACATCAAGAAGTACTCGGTCCAGTTCGCTTCGATGGACGGCCGAATGTCCCAGCCCTTCTACTTTTCTGACCACCTGGACGGCCATCCCGCGGGACAGACCTGGCAGGTCGAGCGTTCTTCCTTTGACCGCATGATGACCGACAACGCGGCCGAGCACGGGGCGGAGGTGCGCTTTGGCGTCTCGGCCAAGCGTGTATTGCAGGATGCCGGCGGGCGGGTCGTCGGTATCGAAGCGATCGACGAGCGTGGCGAAACGATCCAGTTGCACGCCCCGATCACGATCGACGCGTCGGGCCGCAACGGCTTTAGCGCTAACGCGATGAACTGGAAACGTCGCCGTGACCCGCAACTGAACAAGATCGCGCTGTGGACTTACTACCGCGGCGGCAAGCGCGGAGCCGGTCGAGACGAAGGAGCCACCACCGTCGCCTATATCCCGGAAAAAGGCTGGTTCTGGCACATCCCGCTCCAGGAAGACCGCATCAGCCTCGGCGTTGTCGGCGAGAAGGACTACCTCTACCGAGATGGTCTCAAGGACCCCTTGAAGATCATCGAGCGCGAAATCCAGTCCAACGCCTGGGTCGCCGACGTGATGAGCACGGCCACGCAATTCGGCGAGTCCTGGGTCACCGGCGACTACTCCTACCGCTCGGACTACAGCGCCACCGACGGCCTGGTGCTCACCGGCGATGCGTTCGGCTTCCTCGATCCGGTCTTTTCCTCCGGCGTGTTCCTCGCGCTCATCAGCGGTGAGATGGCCGCCGACACAGCGAACCAGGCCATTACCGACAACGATTTCTCGGCCACGCGTTTCAATGTGTACACCGACAAGTTCCGCGACGCGATCGAGGCTATGCGAAAGCTCGTCTACGCCTTCTACACCGACGATTTTTCTTTCGGCGTACTCCTCAAGAAACACCCGCACCTGCGCAGCGACCTGACCGACTGCCTCATCGGCAAGGTCTCGACGGACTTCGGCCCGCTCTTCAATGGCATCAGAGAGTTTCTCGAGGTGCCCGACCCGCTGACCTACGGCCGACCGCTGGCGGCCGCGGGGCAGAGAGCGTAAAACCTTTTTTATCAGAGCACGAAGCGTAAGCGAGTGACGCATCGTTTCGGTTTGGAATCACTCGCTGACGCTTCGTGCTCTGACATTACAACATCCCGCATGAGAATCCTCCTGCTCACGCCCGGCACCGGCAACTTCCACTGCGGAAGCTGCCTGCACGACGAGACGCTCGTGCGTGGCCTGCGAGCGTTGGGACACGACGCCGCCATCAGCGCACTCTACCTGCCGCTGGTGCTCGATCACCGCGAAGGCATCGACGGCGACAGCGTGCAGATGGGCGGCATCAACATGTACCTGCAAGTCAAGTCGGCGCTGTTCCGCTACGTGCCGGCCTTCATCGAGCGATTGCTCGATCGCCCGGGCCTCCTGCGCAAGGCCGCGGACCGCTCGGACCTGACCAGCCCGGCCGAGCTTGGCCGAATGACCCAGCAGATGCTGCTGGGCACGCACGGTAAAACACAACACGAGATCGAGCGCCTGCTGAACCACCTGCGTCACCACGACCGGCCCGATGTGGTGCTGCTGAACAACGCACTACTGCTCGGGCTTGCCGAGCCGATCAAGGCGGCGCTGAACTGCGCCGTTGCCTGCACGCTGCAGGGCGAAGACACCTTTATCGACAGCCTGCCCGAGCCGTGGCGGACACGCTCGTGGCAACTACTGCGCGACACCGCGCGGCATGTCGATCTCTTCCTGCCGGTCAGTCGTTACCACGGCGGATTGATGGCCGATCGCATGTCGATCGCAGCCGAGAAGTTGCACGTGGTCTACAACGGCATCGAGACGCAGCACTACCCCGCACAGACATCAACGCCCGATCCGCCTGTGATCGGCTACCTCGCTCGGCTGTGCGAGAACAAGGGCCTGGGCACGCTGGTCGACGCGTTCATCACGATGCATCGGCGTGGCGTGTTGGGCAGGACGCGCCTACATATTGTCGGCGCGGCGACGCCGAAGGATCATGTTTATGCCGACGCACAGATCAAGAAGCTCAACGACGCGGGGCTTAGTGAGCGAGTGACGATCGGGCGGAACGTGAGCTTTGAGGAGAAGCTCTCGGCGCTGCGCGGGATGTCGGTGCTGAGCGTGCCGGCGACGTATGGCGAATCGTTCGGTCTGTACGTGCTGGAGGCCAATGCCGTCGGCGTGCCGGCGGTCGAGCCCGACCACGCGGGGCTGGCCGAAGTGATCGGGCTGACCGGCGGGGGTATGCTGTGTCGGCCCGGTGATGTCGAGGCGCTGGCGGATGCACTCGCCATGCTGTTGCAGGATGAGCCATTGCGTCGGCAACTGGGCGAGCGCGGGCGTGCGGCCGTGCTCGAAAGATTGACCGCAAAGCGGATGGCCGAGTCGGTCGCATCCGCGCTGGAGCCTTTATGTCAAGCCACTACACAATGACCCGTCGCGTGGCGTTCAGCGAAACCGACGCCGCGGGCATCGTGCACTTTGCAAATTTCTTCCGCTACATGGAGGATGCCGAGCACGCGATGTTGCGCTCGCTGGGCCTGAGCGTGCACAGCGACATCGGCGACGCCGTGGCCGGCTTCCCGCGCGTCAGCGCCCAGTGCGACTACAAGCGGCCGCTGCGTTTTGAAGACGAGTTCACCATCGCGGCACGCGTGGCGGCCAAGACCGACAAGTCCGTGACCTACGGCTTCACGTTTACTAAAGAAGGCGAAGAAGGCCCGATCGCCACCGGGAGCCTGAAAGTCGTCTACGCGATCAAGCCCGCCGGGGCAGGCCGGTTCAGCGCGGCCAAGTTGCCGACCGCGATTGATGAGGCGCTGCGGGTGGATGAAGCAGCCACTTGATGTTGACACTGTGGGGCAGACATTCCTGTCTGCCATCGGCCGATAGGCCGAACCGATAACAAACAGTTCCCGCTGCGCGGGAAGGCAGACAGGAATGTCTGCCCCACTTGATGACGAAATACAGCAGCCACAACAAAACCCACGAGAAACACATGCTCTCTCAAACCTCAACATCCAACTCCGCCTGGCTTCCTTATGTTCTCCTGACCATCGCGACGTGGGGGTTGTACGGGATTTTCCTGCATAAAGGACAGGTCAGCATCGGCCCGGCCGGCGATCCAAACGCGCGGTACAAGGCGTTTCTCTTTGTCGGTATCGCCTACTTCCTCGTGGCGGTACTCGCGCCGCTGCTGCTGTTGATTGTTAAAGGCTCGGACTGGAAGATGCAGGGCACGGGTATGTCGTGGTCGTTGATCGCGGGCATCGTCGGCGCGATCGGCGCGTTCGGCGTGCTGCTGGCGTTTGGCGGCGGGGGCAAGCCGCCGGTCGTGATGTCGCTGATCTTCGCCGGTGCGCCGCTGGTCAACGCGGCGGTGGGCATCACGCTCGACAAGCAGTGGTCGCAGGTCAAGCCGATGTTCATCCTCGGCATCCTGCTCGCCTCGGCCGGGGCGTATCTCATCGTGGCGTACAAGCCCGGTCCCAAGCCGCACGGTAAGCCCGCAGTTCAGCAGAGCGCGAGCACGTTGAAGTCATAACCGCGATGCGATGCATCGCCGGTACATCGTGACGCGCCGATCGGCAAGATCCTGCGTCGCGTAGCGTCGCGGCTGTTACCACCCGCAACTCGCAACAACTGTCTACTCATGAACACAGGCGCGGACAACACGACAACGCAGCAACAGGCCGACGGCCTGCGTTCGCTCCTGCGTGTGGTGCTTGCGGGTAACGCGTTTTATCAGCAGATCCTGCAAAAAGCAGGGCTTGTCGATGCTGACCGCATCACGCTAGATGACTTCGTTTCTCGCTGCCCGCTGACGACCAAGGCCCAGCTTGTTGAGGATCAACTCGTTCATCCGCCCTATGGCAGGAACCTGAGCTTCCCGCTGGATCACTACACGCGCTTCTGCCAGACCAGCGGGACCACCGGCAGGCCGATGCGCGTGCTCGACACGCCGGCGTCCTGGCAGAGCATGCTGGCGATCTGGCGGCAGGTGTTTAAGCACGCGGGCTGCGTAGCTGGCGAACGCGTGATGTTCGCCTTCTCATTCGGGCCGTTCCTGGGCTTCTGGACCGCGTTTGAAGCGGCCACCCAACAAGGCCTGCTGTGCCTCCCGGGCGGCGGGATGAGCAGCAGCGCGCGCTTACAGATGATCGCCGACAACGCGGTGACGACGCTCTGCTGCACGCCGACGTATGCGCTACACCTGGCGGAAGTCGCGGGCCACGAGGGCATTGATCTCACACGCGCAAGTGTCAAACGCATCATCGTCGCCGGTGAGCCGGGCGGGTCGATCCCCGCGGTGCGTGAGCGCATTACGTCGGCCTGGGGCGCGCAGTTGTTTGATCACCACGGGATGACCGAGGTCGGGCCGGTGACGTATCAGGACCGCGAGCGTGCGAATTGCCTTCGGATTGCTGGGGATTCGTTCATCGTTGAGGTGATCGACCCGCAGACATGCGAGCGCGTCAAGCCGGGCCAACCGGGCGAGCTGGTGTTGACGACGCTTAGGCGGGACGCCTGGCCAGTGCTGCGTTACCGCACCGGCGACCTCGTGCAGCAGGACGAGCGCGATCCGCTGCTACTGGTCGGCGGGGTGCTGGGGCGGGTTGATGACATGCGGCTGATTCGCGGGGTGAACGTCTACCCCTCGGCGGTCGATGCGATCCTCCGTCGCTTTGACCAGGTCGCGGAGTATGAGGTGATCGTCACGCAGTCCGGCGCGATGCGTGAGCTGGCGGTTCGTATCGAGCCACAGTTGTCGTGCGATGATGCGCCCGCGCTGTGCAGGCTTGTGGCGGAGGCGCTGCGTGATGCGCTGAGCCTGCGTGTTGCAGTTTCTGCAGTAAACCCCGGCGAGCTGCCACGCTACGAACTCAAGGCCAAACGCTGGCGGGAGGTGTCGGCATGATCGCGAGTGAAAGCCAGGAACTGCTGCAGGTCGAACACCTGACCAAGACCTACCCCGGCGCGGGCGGCGGGCCGGCGACAGCGGTGCTGACGGACATCAGCCTGACGCTTGGCGCGGGCGCATCCGCGGCGATCGTCGGGCCCAGTGGCTGCGGCAAGACGACGCTGCTGAACCTCTTGGGCACGCTCGATGTACCCACCGCAGGGACGATCAGGATCGCCGGTGAGAACATCACGACGCTGAGCGAAAACCAGCGGGCCGCGCTGCGCGCTCGGCGGATCGGCTTTGTGTTTCAAGAGCACCACCTGCTGCCGCAGTGCTCGGCCATCGAAAACGTGCTGATCCCCACGCTCGCCAGCGGCGTAACACGCAAAGGCGCGAGCGAGCGCGCGGCCGACCTGCTGACGCGCGTGGGCCTCAAAGATCGCATAAACCATCGGCCTGATGCGCTGTCGGGTGGTCAGCGCCAGCGCGTCGCGATCGTGCGGGCACTCATCAATCGTCCCGCCCTGCTCTTGGTTGATGAGCCGACGGGTTCGCTTGATGCCGACACCGCCGCAGCGATCATGGACCTGCTCCTTGAGTTGAACACAGCCGAGCAGACCGCGATGGTGATGGTGACGCACGCGATCGATCTCGCTAGCCGGTTGCAGCGCATGCTGAAGCTCGAGCGTGGCCGACTGATTGAGTTGTCTCCTGCAGGGAGCACGGGATGACGCTGCTTCGGCTGCTTTTGGCGTCAATCTGGCGATTTCGCCTGACGAACCTGGGCGTGATGCTGGGCGTGGCGGTGGCGACGACGGTGATCACCGGTGCGCTGATCGTCGGCGACGCGATGCGGTATACGCTTTCGCGAACGGCCGAGGAACGGCTGGGCAAAGTCAGTCACGCGCTCATCGCCGGCGATCGTTTCTTCACGGATGAACTGGTCCGTCAACTCGGAAACGATGCGAGCGGGCTCATCGCGCTGCAGGGCGTGCTGTCGACACCTGACGGCAAGACGCGGGCCAACGACGTGTCGGTGTACGGAATCGACGATCGTTTCGCGGCTTTGTTGGGTGGGCCGACGCGACCTCAAGCCGGCGAGGCCGCGCTCAGCGAATCGCTCGCGGCTCGGCTGCAGGTCAAGACTGGTGACACGCTGGTGCTGCGCGTACATGAGCCTAGCGCCTTGCCGATGGATGCGGCGCTGGTCGATGCGAGTAAGCCCGCGCTGGCGATGCGGCTGACGGTCGCGAGCGTGGTCGATGCCGAGCAAGGCGGCCGCTTCAGCCTGCGGGCCCAGCAGCAGACGCCGATGAATCTCTACGTCGATCGCGCCTGGCTGGCTGAGCAGATCGGCATGGATCAAAGGGCGAATGCGGCGCTACTGGCTTCAGCTCCTGGCGCGTTCAAAATCTCGCTCGATGACCTTGAGCTGGAGCTACGTGAGCTGCCCGATCGTGGCAACGAGTTGTCGACGCCTCGTGTGTTCATCGACGCCTCGATCGAGCGCGACCTCCAGCCGATGCAAGGCCAACGGCTGCTGACCTACATGGTCAACACGATCGCGCACGGTGACAATCAATCACCTTACGCGATGGTCTGTGCCGCTGACGCGCTGGGTGCTCTTGACCTCAAGGATGATGAGATCGCGATCAACTCCTGGCTGGCCGACGACGTCGGGGCATCGGTAGGCGATCGACTGACGCTGACGTACTACCTGCCTGACGAGGGCGGTCGGTTGATCGAAGCGAGCACGACCTTCACCGTCGCGCAGGTCGTGCCCATCGAGGGCGCGTTTGCCGATCGCACGCTGACGCCGCAGTTCCCCGGCCTGGCGGAAGCGGAAACCTTGTCACGCTGGGACGCGGGCCCGGCCATCGATCGGCGGCGCATCCGCGACAAGGACGAGGCGTACTGGGACGACTACCGCGCCACGCCCAAGGCCTTCATTTCCTTGAAAATCGGGCAGAAACTCTGGTCCAACCGCTTTGGCACGCTGACCGCCATCCGCTTTTCGCCACACAAGATGACCGCCGAGTCACGCGTCTTAAGCCACATCGATCCGGCTCCGCTGGGCTTTGTCGCGCGCGACGTCAAGGCCCAGGCGAAGCTCGCGGCCGTGGGCACGGTCGACTTCGGGCAGTTGTTCCTCTCGCTCTCGGGCTTCATCATCATCGCGGCGGTGGTCTTGACCGCCACACTGTTTGCGATGTCCGTCGAGCAGCGGGCCAGGCAACTGGGCACCCTGCTGGCGCTGGGCCTGACGCGTCGGCAGGTCTTGATCCTCATCGTTGGTGAAGGCACGCTGGTCGCGCTGGTCGGCGCTGTCGTGGGCGTGATCGGCGGGTATGCGTACGCGGCCGGCGTCATCGAAGGCTTGTCGGGCGTGTGGTCCGGCGCGGTGGCGGGTTCGCCGGTGCTGCTGCACGTGCGTCTGACAAGTGTCGTCATCGGGCCGATGAGTGCGATGGTGATCAGTGTGCTGGCGATGTGGCTGTCGCTGCGTTCGCTCGTGCGTCGGCCGGCGCGGGAGCTCATGGGTGGCGCGGTGGGCAAGGTGTCGGGCAGGCCACTTCTGCCGTCAATGGTGTGGTGGGGACTTACTGCATTAATGCCTTTGCCGGCCATGATTCTCACACAGATCAAGACCGGCGCGATGGTCGCGCCCGCACGTTTTGGTATCGGCGCATGCCTGCTTGCATCGCTGCTGTTCGCGCTGACCGGAGGATTGAGCAGCATGAGCATGACAGCTACAGAGCCGACGGGAAAGAAAGGTCCGAGACCACTAACGATTGAGACGCTCGTGCTGCGCAACCTATCTCGCCGACGCGGACGCACGCTCACGGCCGTGTTCACGCTGGCTTGCGGGGTCTTCCTCGTGCTTGCAGTCGCGGGATTTCGTTTGAGTTCGAGCGATGATCCCACGAATCGCGCGTCAGGCACCGGCGGGTTCGCTTTAGTGGTCGAGGCGACGCAGCCGATCGTGTATGACCTGAACACACAGCTTGGCCGTGACCACTACGCGCTGGATGAGGATGAACTGCCGGCCGGGTCGGTCGTGCCGTTCCGCGTCAATGGCGGTGACGATGCGAGCTGTCTGAATCTCAACCAGACCCAGTCGCCGAGGGTGCTGGGGGTTGATCCGGCGCTCTTGCAATCGCGCGGGGCATTTACGTTTCAGGATGCAGCCGGCAAGTCGCGCGACTGGCCTATGCTCGAACAACAGGGACCGTCCCCTTTTTCGCAAGCGGTCCCCGCCATCGCCGACGCCAACACCGCGCAGTGGGCGCTGAAGCTCGCGGTGGGCGACACGATGCAGTTGACCGACGAGCAGGGTCGGCCGTTCACGATCGAGTTGGTGGGCACGATCGAGAACTCGATCCTGCAGGGCAGCCTGATCATCGATGAGCGCGCGTTTGAACGCTTGTACCCGACGACGTCGGGGCATCGACTGCTGCTGGTAGATGTGGCCAAGCGCGGCCAAGCCTCGTCGCTTCCTGAAGAACGCGTGGCGACGGCGACGCTGCTTGAGGAAGTGCTGGTTGATGAAGGCGTGACGGTGACGCCGACGACCGACCGGCTGGCGGACTTTAACCGCATGCAGAACACGTACCTGACGATCTTCCAAGCGCTCGGTGGCCTGGGTGTGGTGCTCGGGGCGCTGGGGCTGGGCGTCATCGCCGCACGCAACCTGCTCGAACGACGATCCGAATTGGCGCTCTACTCGGCGGTCGGCTTCTCGCGCGGCCGCATCGCTAGGCTCACGCTGATCGAGCACGGCCTGATGCTCGGCCTACCACGTACGTCCCTTCCTCATAGATGCCAGTGCTGCAATAGGCGAGGCAACAAAGGCGCGATCAAGACAACCTGACGGGAGAAAGATGTTGTGCGCTGTGCAAGACACTTGGGGAAGCTGTTTGGCGCCCTTCTCGTCATCGGCTCGTTGTACGTGGGCTACCGACTCGACGTGGCAAGGCGCGATGCGGACTACTACAAGAGGGAGTATGGGTACCGGACTCCCACGACCGGCTTGGCGAGTCGGGTCTTCCCGAATGCCCGGTGGGAGGGGATTCTCATCGATTCCGCCATTTCCTTTACCGACGGAGCGCACAATCTGGACCCGGCTGACGTCGATGGCGACG